>CALAPG010000110.1 GCA_937889485.1 uncultured Moraxella sp.
CATTACCGACCAAGACTTGAACTTACTTGGCTACGCGTTAGAAGCAGGACGAGCCATGGTACTTGCCATCAATAAATGGGATGGGCTTGACCAAGACCAAAAAAACTTTGTAAAAATTGAAATGGATCGACGCTTTAATTTTATTCCTTACGTCAAAACCCACCTTATCTCTGCTTTACATGGGACAGGCGTTGGCAACCTTTATCCGTCCATTCATCGCGCATATGATGCCGCCATGTTTGATATCTCTACCAGCCGCCTAACACAAATATTACAAGATGCCGTCACCGCCCATCAGCCACCTATGGTGGGTGGACGCCGCATCAAAATGCGTTTTGCGCACTTAGGGGGGCATAATCCGCCAGTTATCGTCATTCACGGTAACCAAACCAGCCAAGTACCAAACAGCTACCGCCGTTACTTAGAAAATGAATTTAGAAAAGTATTCAAACTTGAAGGCACCCCCATCAAAGTTGAGTTTAAACAAAACGCCAACCCTTATGCAGGTCGGGTCAGTAGCCTCACCGATGCACAAAAAGAACGCAAGCGCCGCCAAGTACAAAAGTTTAAAAAACGCGACAAAAAACGTTAAATAAAATTTTCCCTACAATCAAGGCAGAATCTCATCTGCCAATAATTCACGCACAACAAGGTGCAATGCCTTGTTTGCGCCTCGTTATCACAAAGCTAGTGGGTTAGGAAGACAGACACAATGGTGCTAAAAGTACTCAATTATCAAATTTTGGTAAAGCGACTAGTCACCGTACCCACCCTCATCATTGTGGTGGTGTGTTTAATTATTTATGGTGTGTTAGATTTAACCCAAACTATCAAACACCAAATCAAAGACGCCCACCTCAATAACCAGCTCATTGCAAGCACGGCCTCCTTTAGTAATAACAACCTATTGACTCAGCAGGTGACCATTTTGCTGCGTCAATCACCGCAAATTAAAGCGATTACATTTTTTTCTTTCAGTGAGCAACAAAATCCCACTGTCTACCCACTGCAGATTCGGGGTATTTTTTTTGATCATTACTATGGTTTAAGTGAACCTGTCAAAATCGCATTATCTCAAACACAGACAAATCAAAATGAAGATGCCCAAGTTAGCCAATTAATTGGTTATATGAACCTCACATTGGACTTACAGCACAT
>CALAPG010000111.1 GCA_937889485.1 uncultured Moraxella sp.
ATCGGTTGGCGAGGGGCTGTCATTTTTTGTATTACGAGGCGACAGGTTTTTATTATATGCCGCGGCGGTAGCGCGCAGTTCACTACTGATATCATCCACACTGCGTGCGGCTGCTTTATAGTCACGTAAGTTTTTTTGCTCGGCTTCGCTTTGGCTGTTGAGCTGTTCTATTACACCTTGGCGCTCTGCTTCTATTTCTTGGTCGAGTTTTTCTGCAAATAATGCTTGTTCTTTTTCCCATTGCGCTTGCTTGGCAGCCAAGTCTTGATTGAGGGTTTGGGTTGGGCTAGGCGTGTCTACCTGATGGGCAGGTTTTGCCACTTTGGCAAACATATCCGAGATGGGGGTAATCGCGCTCGGGGCTTGCCCACCTTCACTGCTGGTAATGGCACTGTTTTGCTGATTGGCTTTTATTTGCCCTTCAACCGCTGCCAATTGTTCGGGAGTAACCAGCGTGGTTTGCATAGGTGGGGGCGGCGCGGTATGATGAAAGAAAATCACCAACGCCAGTAACACCACATGCACAAGGACACTAAGTATTATTGCCCAAAAGGGATAATCGGGTGTTTTAACAGGCACATACACCGAGGTGACTTCAGAATACATTGCTGCCAATTTTCCTTAAATCCATCCAACTAATATATTATTATTTTTTGCCTACCAAACACATAGCTCGCACGTCAAGGTTTGGGAGCACGCGGTGGCGCGGTTAGTAGTCCGACTTTTTGAATCCCCGCTTGCTGTAAATTTGCCATCAACTTCATAATGTCGCCATAGGCGTTGTTTTGGTCGGCGTTGATCATTACATTGACATTGGGTTTGCCATCAAGTTGGTACGCTGGCAGGGCTTGTAGTTCATTTAATATAGCGATGAGTTCAGACTCGTGCATCGGTATGTCGGTCTTATCTTGGTAACTAAGATATAGCGCGCCATCGGCTTTTAAAGAAACTATAACAGGCAGCTGTGTACCTTGCGCTAAGGCTTTGGTCTGTGCTTTTGGCAAATCTATGTCAACGCCTGTAGTGAGCATCGGCGCGGTAACCATAAATATCACCAAAAGTACCAACATCACATCAATATATGGCACAACGTTCATGCCTGCGTTGAGCTTTTGCGGTCTGCTACGGCTATAAGGGCTTGCTTTCATAACGAATCCCTAGTGACTGGTGTGAGAGCCTAGCGGTTGCTCCGCCAAATTATGCCGAAGTAACATGCCTGTCATTTCATCACAAAACAGCGCCCGACTTTGATAAATAGCGTCATTTTTTGCAGTAAAATGATTAAATGCCAATGCCGCTGGAATTGCCGCAAATAACCCCAGTGCCGTGGCAATCAATGCCTCAGCAATCCCAGGCGCCACAGCGGCTAGCGTGGCTTGGGTTGAGGTAGACAATCCCATAAAGGCTGTCATAATACCCCAAACAGTACCAAGAAGACCAATATACGGCGATACCGAGGCAATACTTGCCAGCAAAGACAACCCTTTATCAAGCGCTAGCTGCTGACGCCCAAGCCCTACCCGCAATTTTCGTTCTACCCCCTCCACCACATCGTGACGAGATTGGGCATGTTTCAGTAATTTTAAAAATTCACTATAACCAATAAAAAAAATCTGCTCAAGCCCGCTACGTTCAGGATTGCCTTGCACCCCTTTATATAATGTCGGTAACTCTACACCTGACCAAAATGTCTGCTCAAAATAATCATCTGCTTGATGGGCGGTTGCCAGACGGCTACTCAAGCGAAAAATGGTCACCCAACACAATAGTGACGCCCCAAGTAACACGCCCATAACGATTTTAACAAAAATACTGGCATGCATCACCAAGCCAAGAATATCAATTGAGCCTTCCATAAACATACAATTCCAGTCAATAGATGCAACTAAACATCAAAAAAAATTAACCATAAACATTGAGGTGCCAAATATTGTGCTTATTGTACCTAATTTACCCGCAAAAAGAATTAGTTTAGTGTTGATACTTGGGTCAAAGCATAATCTTTTGCCGCCTCAATGACCATTTCTCGCCACAATTTTGTTAAAGTTGGGTGCTTCTGCAAATAGTCTGCCACCCAACCTGACAACGCAGGAGGCAATGCCTCAAACTGGGCGGTATGGGGTAAAGACTGGGGTGGCTCTGTATCCCCCACGGGATAACATAGCTGCAAGGTGGTATTTTTATGGACAATCTCTAAGGGTTCATCAATATGCCAGTGTGAAAATGCTTGGTCAATAGCTGCCGCCAAGCCACTAGCTGTATAGATAGGTTCAAACACTTTCATGGTGTTACGCCAACGAAGCCGCAGGGCGATGTCGGGATGCTGATGGAAAATCACGATTTTTCCCACAAATTTGAGTTGCCAAGGCTTGGCAACTTGAGCAGTTTTTATACCAAGTAGCTGCGCAAATTGTTCGCGGTTCATCAGCTGATCAAAGCTATGTAGCAGCTCGCCGTTAAGTGGATGCTGCAGCTTTACCACATCAGACAGCGTTTCATAATGATAAATGAGTTTCATAGGCTGCTCTTGACTGATCAGCGCCTCACTCACTTGACAGCGGTGGACTTGCCATTGTTCTACCGTTTGTGCCAAAAAGGGTAAAAAATCCAGCCGCATTTCCTCATGAAAAGTTGGCGCAGAGTGGGCTAAGGTACAGGGAAAGATGAGTTCAGCTATGTCTGCTGGACGTAGGATTGCAGGAACATCTGGTAGGGGTGGTGGAGGTAGTCGAAGTCAATTTGTTGGCCCTATGCCATTTTCCCCCGGAACCAATACTAAAGTGCAGCAACGGGAAGCAAAGAGGGCTGTCCAAGAACAAGCACGAATTGCAAGACAAACAGAAACAGCCACAAAAAAGCATAATGATACTCTTAGAAAATTAAGAGAGATTGATGCTCGCAGGCAAGAGTCAGAAGCCAAACGGCAAGAACAGTTTAAGAATAAAATTGCAGGGCAATTTATGGGGCCTATGCCCTCTCGTGATATGGTTAATGCTCGTAGAGAATCAATCAGAAATCAACGAAATGAAGCTAACAGATCTGCTAGAGCACAAGAAACAATTAGTGCGGGAAATATCAGACGTACAAGTATGTTTGGCGGTGCGGGAAATGCAGCAATGGGCTCACAAATAGCATCGTTGAATGCACAAT
>CALAPG010000112.1 GCA_937889485.1 uncultured Moraxella sp.
TCTTAGTAAGCCTAATGATGGTCAACAACGAGTTGGGAACGCTGACTGACGTTGCCGCTATTGGCGAGATTACGCGCGAAAAAGGTATTGTGTTACATGTAGATGCTGCCCAAGCCGCTGGAAAAACGCCCATTAACCTAGACACCATGAAAATTGACTTGATGAGCTTTTCTGGGCACAAAGTCTATGGACCCAAGGGCATTGGTGCGTTATATGTGAGAAGAAAGCCTCGTATCCGCCTCAAAGCGCAGATGCACGGCGGTGGTCATGAGCGCGGTATGCGTTCTGGCACATTGGCAACCCACCAAATAGTGGGCATGGGTGAAGCGTTTGCCGTAGCGGCCGAGAGAATGCAAGCCGATGAAGCACGTATCGAGACATTGCGCCAACGTCTATGGGACGGGCTCAAAGACATGGACGAGATTTACTTGAACGGTGATATTGACCATAGCATTCCCAACATCGTGAATATCAGTTTTAACTTTGTTGAAGGTGAATCTTTGATGATGTCGCTTAAAGATTTTGCGGTATCATCGGGATCAGCTTGTACCTCAGCTACCTTAGAGCCGTCTTATGTATTGCGCGCCATTGGTTTATCTGATGAACTAGCGCACAGCTCCATTCGTTTTAGCTTTGGTCGCTATACCACCGAGCAAGACATTGACCACGTTATTACACAAATGCGTAGTGCCGTAGAAAAATTACGCGCATTATCACCACTGTGGGACATGTACAAAGAAGGGGTAGACTTAAACAGCGTAGAATGGAATGAGCATTAATCGCCCATCTAATTGAGGCAGTTAGCAATCCCTTTTTTAAACCAATTATATATACCCCATTAGTCAGTTGCTTCACCAGCAACCAGCGAAAGAAGGAAAATAACATGGCATACAGTGATAAAGTTCTAGACCATTACGAAAATCCCCGCAATGTGGGCAATCTAGATAAAGATGCCAAAAATGTCGGCACAGGTATGGTGGGTGCACCTGCTTGTGGAGATGTGATGCGGTTACAAATTCAAGTAGGCGATGATGGTATCATTGAAGATGCGCGCTTTAAGACTTACGGCTGCGGCTCTGCAATTGCCTCAAGCTCATTGGTCACCGAATGGCTAAAAGGCAAAACCCTAGACCAAGCCACCGCCATCAAAAACAAAGATATTGCCGAAGAGTTAGCGCTGCCACCTGTGAAAATCCATTGCTCAGTCTTGGCAGAAGATGCCATCAAAGCGGCAATTGAAGACTACAAATCAAAAACTGACGCCTAGTTCAAAAATTACCGCAGGTATGTTAACTTACCGCTTAGTATGTTGACCATAAGCCTTATTAGAGTGATATCTTGTAAGGCTTATTTATTAAAATCACGCTATTTATGTTATTTAATGACTAACCATCAGGGGCGAAAGGATGATTGAACTAACCAATGATGCCGCAGAACATGTACGCAATTTTCTGCAAAATCGTGGGCAAGGTGAGGGTATTCGTGTAGGAATACGCACCGCTGGCTGCTCGGGGCTAGCCTATGTACTAGAGTTTGTTGATGACCCCGACCCCAACGATCAGCGTTTTGAAAGTAATGGGGTTACTGTGTTTGTTGATCCCAAAAGCTTGGTATACCTAAATGGTCTTAAAATGGACTTTGTGAAAGAAGGTCTCAATGAAGGCTTTAAATTTAGCAATCCCAACCAAAAAGGTGAGTGTGGTTGTGGTGAGTCTTTTACCGTTTAAAGTGAGCAAGTGAGGTAGCTATGCTAAACTATTTTGAATTAATGGGGATGCCAGCGCGATTTCAGCTAGACATAGACAAATTACAGCAGCATATGCGAGCGCGCCAAGCGCAGTTTCACCCTGATACGCAGTCATCGCTCGCGAACAATTCTGCCTCTTCAAGCAATCAATCATCACCTTATAATCTTGCCCAGCTAAAAACAGAGCAAATCTCTGCGGTTATTAATGACGCCTATCAGACGCTAAAATCGCCTGATACCCGCGCTGCCCATCTACTGGCTTTACGCGGCATTGTGTTATCAACCGATACACCTATTCGCGATCTCAACTTTTTAGATGAAGCGATGGATTTTCGTATTAGCTTGGACGCGGCATCTACCGCAACCATTGATAGCTTATCTGATCAATTACAAGAATGGATAGCACAAACCGAAACCGCCTTTGAGCAGCGATATGAACAGCTAGCTGCCATGACAGCGGCGGTAGATAATAAAGCCATCACTGCTGTAAGTCTAGCGGTACAAAAGCTACAGTTTTTGGTCAAACTTGCCACCGATGTCGCAAAAAAACGTGATGAATTGGTGCTGCAGTCTCAGCCACTAGACGATGATTTATATGTCTAAGTTTTATTGGGTTTAGGTTGTTTTTTACTCTATAATGTAGCGCGCATTTTATTTGGTCACATTGACCCATTACTTGATCAAGTAGCTTTAAGTATTACATAATGCTGCTTATACTCATACATGTTATTCTCTAAAAGTTGGCTTATTTCTATGTCGTTATTACAAATTGCAGAACCCAATCAAAGTGCCAAACCGCATGCTCACCGTTTCGCCCTAGGCATTGACTTGGGTACCACTCGTTCATTGGTAGCAGTTGTACGCTCTGGCGAGCCGCAAGTTATTGGCGACAAGGTAGGCGAGTGCCAGTCTAGCCAGACCCGTGGTCATATCACGGGCGTGGATTGCCAAAAGCTATTACCCTCGGTGGTATATTTTGGTAAAAATGAGGACGGCACCCCGCAAACGCTGGTGGGTAGCCATGCCGAAGCCATGGCAGAGCAGTTTCCGCAGTTTACTGTGCGCTCTGTCAAACGTTTTATGGGACGTAGTATCCAAGACATCAAGTTTAACCACCCCTATCATTTGGTGGGTGAAGACACGGTGATGCCCAGTATCATGACCCCCCAAGGTCAAAAAAATCCTGTGGAAGTATCTAGTATTTTGCTGACTCACTTGTATGAGCGGGCAAAAGCGGCGCTCCCCCAAAACAGTATTGCAGGTGCCGTCATCACTGTGCCCGCCTACTTTGATGAAGCGCAGCGACAAGCCACCAAAGATGCTGCCAAACTAGCAGGGATTCACGTCATTCGTTTACTCAACGAACCCACGGCAGCGGCGATTGCCTATGGATTAAATCAGCAGCAACAGCAAGTGTATCACTTGGTATATGATCTAGGCGGTGGCACTTTTGACGTATCCATCTTAAAACTTAACCAAGGCGTATACGAGGTGCTTGCCACAGGGGGCAACAGTGCATTGGGTGGTGATGATATCGATCGCCTTATTGCCAATTGGCTTATCAAACAAGCCAACATCGACCCAAAATTGGCAGATAACCAGCAAAAACAAACCCTTAACATGCAGGCGCGTGCCTTAAAAGAGCAATTAACCATTGATAAAGAAGTAAGCGCATCTATCAATATTGATGGAAAAAACGTTGAAATTACGCTAAACCAAACAGTGCTCATGCAAATTATTCAGCCTGTCACCGCACGCACCTTAGCCGTTTGTGAACAAGTGCTACGCGATGCCCAACTTGACAAAAGCCAGCTTGATGAAGTGGTGCTGGTGGGTGGTTCCACAAGAATGCCCCTGATTCAGCAAATTGTTGCTAGCGAATTTGGCAAAGCACCCTTATGTCGAATTAACCCCGATGAAGTCGTGGCGCTAGGTGCTGCAAAATACGCCGATCAACTCATTACAGAAAATTCACAAAATAGCGTATTGCTGCTTGATGTAACCCCACTGTCACTGGGTCTTGAAACCATGGGTGGCTTGGTTGAAGTCATCATTCCAAGAAACACCCCAATTCCTGTTACCAGAAAGCAAGTGTTTACCACCTACCAAGATGACCAAAATGCCATGATTATCCATGTGCTACAAGGGGAACGCGATACCGTGAACGATAACCGTTCATTGGGGCAATTCAAGCTTGGCGATATTCCTGCCATGAAAGCAGGGCTTGCACGCATCGAAGTGACCTTTGCCATTGACGCTGATGGACAATTGGTGGTCTCTGCCAAAGAACTAACCACAGGAAAACAAAGCCAAATTCAAGTCAAACCGTCTTATGGGTTGTCAGAAGATGAGCAGGAAAAACTGCTCAAAGCAGGCTTTGATTTTGCCA
>CALAPG010000113.1 GCA_937889485.1 uncultured Moraxella sp.
CGTCTGAAAAGTAAAAGCCTTATCGTGCATCCTGACATCCGATAATCGTACGAATGGCACAGGATATCATCTCATTGCCGATTCCGCGGCAGCGCTTACAACCTTTTACTCTTTAATCACGCCGCGAGCGCGTAGCAGCGCGGTTTTAAAATCTTCTTCATAATCTTTCTGAATTCCGGGAATAACGGCTTCTTTTGCCGAGTCGCGCATCTTCAGATGATAAATCAGAATATCGTCGGAGAGATCGTTCAACTCACCGGTGTATCCGGCCTCTTTCGCCAGTTTTTGCAAAAATTGCATTAAGGTAGCGCAGCAATTTCACCAATTGCCAGCCGCTCGTTTGACAGCAAAAAATATAGACGATACGGGTGATATTTAACGGGTAAAATGGGGTAATCTTATGAGTACATTTAATCAATTAGAGCAAGATTTGGCAGATTTTTGGCAGTTGCCCTATCACCAAGATGCCGCACTTGCCCAAACGCTCAAAGAAGTACAAGCATGGCAGCGTCAGCGTATTCACACTACCCACCAAGCGCTGTTTGGTGTAGCAGAAAACCAAGCCATGGGGCGATTTTTGATTGACCAACTATACGGGGGCGAAAAATTTAATATTTTAGCCCAACAACTCGGTCGAATGATTGGCAAAGCAGAAAAGTTAGAAAAATTTATCCCAAAAAATGCCGTTGCTACTGGCGTGGCAGGAATTATTGAAGCTATCAATGCCATTAAGCTAGATTTGGCATTGGCACAGTTTTTACATAACCATGCGCTTGCCGTCAACGAGGAAACCATGATTGAGGCGTATCAAGCGGTTAATGCCGCCGTCGCCCGCCGCCAACAAATCCATGACCTAAAAACCATGTGTTACAAAACCGATAAATACCTCAAGTCCTTTGTACTACAAAAAGCCTTCGCACTGGCAAAAAGTACTGCCTACAAGTACCAGTATGACCCCCTGTATGATTTTATTGCTGAAGGGTTTGCTGCCATGAAAACCATTAAAAGCACAGGCGCATTTATTGAACCATTCTGTGATAAAGAATTACAAATCATTGACAATGTGCATAGCGCGAATCCCCACCCATTTGCGGTGTAATTGTAGTATGATATCAACTTAATACCACAGACAGCGCCTCACCCAGCACAAAAATGCCAACGGGTCTATAACATCCGCAATGGTGATGGCGCAAAGCCCACAATCACATAACAATGCGTACAAACAAAACCCTTTAGGAACGAGCATGAGCGATAATACCCCATCTGCAGCCCAAAACAACCTACAAGATAGCCTAGTAAAACAAAGCCTTACCGATAATGACCAACTTAATCAACAAGTTCAGCAGTCATTAGCCGCGCAGACACGTGGCGATGATTTTCACAATAGCAGCGAACTACCACAATCGGTGCCGCAAGGGCAGCAGCTGACCCGCCCTGATGCCATATCCCAAACTAGCCAGTCAACCAGTGGTTTTGATAAATCTGCCATCATTAATCCGCATACCGCAGCCACCGATGGCAATGAAGAAACCCATTTTGGTTATCGAAAAGTAAAGAAATCTGAAAAACAAGACCGAGTCGCCGATGTATTCACCTCAGTTGCCAAAAAATATGACATCATGAATGACCTCATGTCATTTGGTATCCATCGGCTGTGGAAACGCTATGCCATTAGCCTAACGGGCGTGCGTGCAGGTCAGCACGTGCTCGATATCGCAGGCGGTACAGGCGACTTGGCAAAGGCGTTTAGTAAAGAAGTGGGGCGCACAGGTCATGTGGTGCTATCAGATATCAATGAAGCCATGCTTGAAGTGGGTCGTGAGCGCCTACTCAATGCAGGCTGCAACAACGTGGACTTTGTACTTGCCAATGCTGAAACGCTAGCCCCGTTTGAAGACGAAAGCTTTGATTTGGTCACCATTAGTTTTGGGCTACGCAACGTGACCGACAAAGATGCAGCCCTACGCGCAATGTATCGGGTACTTAAAAAAGGCGGACGTCTGCTGATCTTGGAATTCTCAAAACCCGTGTTTGAACCATTTGGTAAGGTATATGACTTGTATTCGTTCACCGCCTTGCCAATCATGGGTAAGTTGGTGGCAAATGATAGTGACAGCTATCAATATCTAGCAGAATCTATCCGCATGCATCCAGACCAACGCACGCTTAAAGGCATGATGGAAAACGCAGGGTTTGTGAATTGTGATTATCATAACCTTACAGGCGGTATTGTGGCGGTGCATCGGGGGTTTAAAAAATAACGGCAGGCGCCTATTACCAAACAACCATCATCATCAAAAAACCATCATATTGACCGATGAAATTGAGAGAACCCAATGTTCACAGTATTACTTTTAGCAGCGATAGAAAAAATCGTTAACCTTGCCATTGCCACTGACCCCATCACTCAAGCAGGGCTACAGCCGTTATCAGGCAAAGTTTTGCGGCTAATGATGAATGAGCCATCGCTTGAATTTGATACCATTTTTAATGATGACCATATTCGCTTTGAGCCTGTCGTGAGCTCGGTATTTGAGCCCAAAGGTAGTGACCCCCTTACGCTACCTAACTGTATTATCACGGTAGCAAACGTGTCACACTTATTGTATTTGATAAACGAGCCAGCGGGGAACCTGCCCATTGCAGGCGATTATAAAGTTTTGATGCAAGTAAAGCAGTTGGCAGCGGGGTTTGATCCAGACATCATTGGCAAATTGCAGCCGATTATTGGGCTACCCTTGGCAAGTCAATTATCGATGCTACTGACTAGCGCCAAAAGCAGCGTGGCACAGCCCGCCAAAGCGGTGCTCGCTGACCTTGCCGAACTAGCCCCGTATGCGCCAAAATCTGCACAGCCTGCCGATCATGAGCGTGATGAGCTCAAACAAACGTTGCTTAAACTTCGTGCTGACATCGAGCGAGAACAGGCACGGCTACAAGCCATTAAAGACGAACAGGCACAGTTGACCACTACAATCCAAGGACAGCAAGTACAGCAAGGACGGTAAGTACAACAAGGTCACCTGGGCGATATATTTGCTTATTGGAAAAAGGTTTGAAAAGTAGGCGCTCTGATTATCGTGTTGTGGGGTATGGTTTATCCATCCTACATCTTTTAGCAGACTTTTCGTGCCTTAGCGGATTATTTGATTAAAAAAGCCCCCATTACATGCTAGAATTTGATACCCAGTTTTTCTAGCGAGTTGCCACCGTGTTATTAAATCACCGCAAACGTCTTCTTCAGCTTTGGGGTATTGCTGCTCACTATCGGGTGGATACGCACTTACCCATAGAAGATACCCCCCAGCTTGAGCCCATTGCCAAGCTGATTCGTATGCATCCTGCCAGTTATTTTCAACAGCCCCATCCAGATGGGGTGCGGCTGGCGTTAGAGGAGATGGGCACGCTGTTTTTAAAACTTGGTCAGCTGCTTTCTACCCGCCGTGACTTGGTTACCCCCGATATTATCGCGCAGTTGGTACACTTACAAGATCGCGTCAAGCCATTTGGCGTTGCCACCGCCATCCAACAAATTGAAAAACCTCAAAAGCAAGGCGGGTTAGGACGTTCAATTACCGAGCTATTTGCCCGTTTTGATGAAAAGCCGCTTGCTGCTGCATCAATCGCCCAAGTTCATACTGCGCGCTTGCATGATGGGCGAGAAGTCGTGGTTAAAGTGGTGCGCCCGACCATTCGTGAACAGATTATCAGTGATTTTGAGCTGCTTAGAGATTTGGCACAATGGGCGTCAGCACGTATCGAAGCGGCACGTGCGGTACATATTGTGGATGTGGTAGAAGATTATCGGCAAGTGATGCTCAATGAGCTTGATTTGACGTTAGAGGCAATCAACACCACACAGATGCGTAACAACTTTTTAGGCTCGGCCTTAATGTATGTGCCAGAGGTCTATGAGGCAAGTAAAAATGTGATGATTATGGAGCGCATTGTTGGTGTGCCCATATCACAAACCGCTATATTTGATGAGCTTGGCTATGATAGAGCCGCATTAGCGGAAAAAGGGCTCACCATCTTTTTTACCCAAGTGTTTCGTGATAACTTTTTTCATGCCGATATGCACCCAGGCAATGTCTTTGTAGAAACGTTGCCCGCAAACACGCCTAATCCCAACCCACGTTATATTGCCTTAGACTGTTCAATTGTTGGTGAATTATCCAAGCAGGATCAGCTGATTGTGGCAAGATTGTTGCTATCGGTGATGAATAGCAATTTTAGTGGGTTGGTGGATGTTATTGCGCGGGCAGGCTGGATTCCGCCTAGCACTGATAAATACGCGTTAATGCGTGATATGCGCCGTACGGTATCACCAATGATTGCCAAGCCAATCAATGACATTGATTTTGCAGGCGTGCTGATGTCAATACTCGATATTGCTAGACGCTATCATTTGGATATTCCACCGCAGCTGATGCTACTTCTCAAGACATTGGTACATGTGGAAGGGCTAGGGCGCGACTTGTATCCTAATCTTGATATTTGGTCACTTGCCAAGCCTATTTTGACGGGCTGGGTCAAACAGCAATTTGATCCCATGCAAAAAATGGGTGAGTTTCGTAAGCAGTTGCCAGAGTTGTTGCTGGGATTAAATGACATTCCTAAATTACTGGATGATAGTATGCAAAGCTTGTCTAATTTGGGCGGTCATCAAGACCAACAGTTGCGTGAGATTCAGCAGATTCGCGCCGATATGCTAAAAAGCCGTCAGCAAGATTGGCTGGCGGTGCTTGGGTTTGTCGGCGCGTTATTTATCGCCCAAATGATTGCCAGTCATGCCATGTGGCAAATCAGTAGCTGGCTTGCACCGCTGTTTTATGTGTTGGCAGTAGTGTTTGTGTTGTGGCGGTTGTTAAATTAAGCCATTATTGTATGACAAGGGTGGCTAACCGTGTTTTAGCTGCTGAGTGTCAAAGTAGTGGTGAACCAACAAGCCAACAATTTTTGGAATAAAAGGCTTTGCCAAATCGTGCCCCATACCTTTAATCAAGTGAAATTCACTGTGAGGAATCGCTTTGGCAATCGCTTTACCATGAGAAGGGGGAACTAGTCCGTCTTTTTCACCATGTATAATAAGGGTAGGTTGTTTAATTTTTTGGTCATATTTGACAATCGAGCCTGTGGCAAGTATGGCTTGTAGCTGCTGTAAAGTGCCACGTGGGTGGTAACTACGCTCAAAGCGTAGCCGAATCAAACGCGCTACCTCTGCTTCGTCCACATGATTGGGCGAGCCAATGCGCTGCATGCACCATACGCCATACGCCACCACGTCATCCATTTGGGTGGTTTTTGGATGAGATAACAGCGTTTGTAACTGTTTGGGTTTGGTCGGCGGCAAAAAAGGCTTGTTGTTACTGGTAAACATCAGCCCCAGCTTTGAGACCTTTTTTGGGTATTTGGCAGCAAGAATTTGGGCAATCATGCCGCCCATGGATGCGCCAACGGCATAAACATTTTTTAGTCCAAGTTTGTCAATTAGACGTCTGGTATCTTCTACCATGTCAAATAAATTGTAGGCAACAGGAAAATGGCGGTTGGTCAAGCCTACCTGCATACGTAGCATCATTTTAACATTGTTGATGGGAAAACGCGGAAAAGGGCGGGCAATTTTTGAAGACAAGCCGATGTCACGGTTATCAAAACGAATCACAAAAAACCCTGCATCAATCAGTGCTTTGACAAAATCATCGGGCCAAAACACGAGCTGAGAGCCAAGCCCCATAATCAGTAACAGTGGTGGGTTGTCAGGATTGCCACCCACTTCAACACAAAGTTGTAATTCATCCCCTATATCAATGGTTGCAGTCTGCATGAAATCTGCCACACTCGATGGTTCAAAATTAAATTTGGTTAAATCCATAATCCTTTCCAACAGGTTAAATCTGACATTTTACGCCAATATCAGCGATCGCGTTACTGCTATTTTAAGCTCACCGCTACCGCACTTTGATATTGGCTTTGCTTGTTGATGTTTTGGTACATTGTATTTTGGCACGTGATTTTTGGGTACGGCGCTAATTGAGCCAATCTGCGACTTGCTTGGCAAGTGAGAGGCGCTGCTTGCCTGCCTCTTTGCCCACCAAGACAAAACCTAGTAAACTTGCTGGGTCATGTATGGGATGCGCTGTCATCACCATACCATCGGCTGTGGGGTGAGTCTGCCACGTAATTTGCGCATCGGGGTATTGACCAGACACAGGCAGGACTACCAGTGGCAAACTTGGGGTCTTGATGGCAACGGGCATGGCAGGATAACCTACGCTTGTGGGCGGTGCTGTGGGGTCTGCCAAAGTTTTTGCCAAGGCTTTGGCTTGGTTCATAAGCGGCATCACGTACGGCATATAGCTGCCCATGACATTGGCGCAGTCGCCAATCGCGTAGACATGAGGCGCCGAGGTTTGCAGGTGGTTATCAACACAAATGCCTTGCTGCGCGGTTCTTGGCAAATGGCTAAGCACCGTTGCCGATGAGTGATTGGCAGTGGTGATATTGGCAGCTTCAGCCAAACGGGTATTGGCAACAAGACCCGTAGCCACCAACACTATATCCGCCTCATAACAGTTGGGTTGGTCGTCAATGCAATAACCAATCTCAATGACAGGATGTGCTGATATGCTCGCTGTTTGGGCGCTAGCACGGGTATGAATCTGCTCAATTACGGCATTGAGATAAAAATCCACCCCAGCCTCGCTTAAGGCTGATTGTAGCATCTTGCCCGCGGACGTGGGTAATTGTAGGGCAAGGGGGACGGCGGCTTTATCAAATACCGCTACTTTAAGGCCGTGAGCGGCGGTCTGACTTTGACTCATTAAATCATTGGCAAATTCACAACCAATCAGCCCTGCACCGATAATAGCTACCCTGACTAAGCCTGCCTTTTGCGCAATTAACTGTTTGATCGCTTGTTGAAACGCTATATAGTCATCTAAATGATTAACCGCAAACACCGTTTTTTGGTCAATTATTAAGTTTGGCAAACTACTAGGTGAGGCACCTGTGGCAAGTACGAGGTCGCGATAAGCCAGAACTTGCTGTTTATCCGCTGCCAATACAGGGTGAATGGTGATGGTTTGTGTCTCAACATCAAGGTGACTGACGTGATAAAAGTTATAAATAGTCAAACCCAGTGTTTCAGCCATTTTTGTGGCATCGGCGTTGGCAATAGCCTCTGCCATCTTGCCTTGGGCAAACGCATTAGACAAGGTTGGCTTGGCATAACTTGCGCCGCTGTCTTGGCATACCATCACAATGGGCTGCTGGCTAAGTTTACGAAGCTCTCTGGCTAGTGTGTAACCTGCCATACCTGAACCAATGATAATGACGGGTAAATCACTTGATGCTAAAGACGGTTGCTGCATGGTGGTTGCCTTTATTAAAAAATCAAACTTAAAGAATCAAACTTAAAAAATCAAAAAAGTAAACTTACATTTCAATCATTTCAAAATCGGCTTTACCCACACCACACTCAGGGCAAGTCCAATCCTCTGGGATATCTTCCCAGCGTGTCCCTGCTACAATCCCTTCTTCAGGACAGCCGAGCGCTTCATCATATACCCAGCCACACACAATACATTGATATTTTTTCATAAAAACCTCAGTTAACAGGGGAAAAATTACCGCATAATTTTAGCAAAAGATACGCATAAACCCTATCCATACCCGCAAAAACTTGCAAATAAAACACAAATGACAGCCTTGTATGGCGGCTAACATGCGTGGAAAAGAAAAATAACCATAACCTGTATTTTTACAGCGAATAGTTTACAAGTATGCACTGAAACAAGCAAGGCGCCATGGTGTTAAGTCAGCGATTCTTAGCAAAAAAACACGGGTTAACAGCGCTTGAATGACCATAGAGCGCAATCACGCTTGGTGATTAATGGATTTATTGGTAAGATAAGCGGCGTTTTTGTCGCACTGTGTTTTTAACTTGATTTTATTTAACTTGACTTTGATAAAGGCTTTCTCATGCAATCCTCCACCGCGGTTACCACTGACCACCCATTTTGGCAAATTATTCGTGTTGTTCCTAATTTCCCAAAAGCAGGGATTGATTTTTTTGATATTACCCCGCTATTACGCGGTCATGTGGCTAGTGTGGTAGATGCGCTGCTTGACGCGCTCCCTAAGTCATTGTTGGATGAAATTGACTGTTTTGGCGCGATTGAAGCGCGCGGGTTTGTGTTTGCCAGTTTGTTGGCAGGTAGAACAGGCAAGGGCATGGTGTTGGTGCGTAAAGAGGGCAAACTGCCGCCACCTGTGGCAAACAAAACCTATGCCTTAGAGTATGGTACAGACACTTTGGAAATGCAAGCAGGACTTGCCCCTGCCAAAGTGCTACTGGTGGATGATATTTTGGCAACGGGCGGTACGCTGCGAGCTGCGATTGGACTGTGTGAGGCGGCTGGGCATGAGGTGATGGGCGCGTTGGTACTGCTAGATTTGGTGGATTTACATACCAAGATGCCTGTACCGATTTATCGGGTATTAACGGCATAGCAAACACCATAGTTACTAGATGCCTCATTCAAAAAGCAGCGGTAATTCGCTGCTTTTTTGTGGATGCAGGTTGCTATCAAAGTGTGGCAGCAAGTTGCCTTAGCTGATTTGCCAAGGTTTCACGCGCGTTAACAAACCCATCAATCCCTGCAGGTAGCAAGGCTTGGGTA
>CALAPG010000114.1 GCA_937889485.1 uncultured Moraxella sp.
CGTCGCTGACCTTGCAGATAGTGATTGAAAAAATGATTGTGCTGGTGGTGGAGATGACCACAGAGCCCATTTGTATTGACATTGCTATTACATGGCAAAACGATGTGGCAAAAATAGACATTTTGACGCGGTTATCACCCACCATCTACCAGCAAATTCACAAGGCGATACGCACAAAGTTGAGTTTTGGTAGCCAAATTGACATCTTACGCCAATATTATGGCTATAAATCAACTATTGTTTATTGTATCGATGAACACGCCTTAGATGTGACTATACAGTATCCCTTAAAAGATGTTGGGCAACAACAAAACACACGCTTTTCTCCTTTATAAGCGATAAAAAAAACAGACTTGACGGTTAGCAATGCGTATTTTCACTAAAAAACTATGCTATATTAATTTACTAAATATGTCCGCTAGTTATCTTGGGAAATTTGGCTACAACTGGCAATGACTGAAAGATTTTTTTGTTATTTAACAATAATTGTTTTATAAAAAAGTGGGCAGTAGCCACCCACGGGCTAATTCGCCAATTTTGACAACCATGGCCGCCGCCGCCTCCCCTTAAACAAAATTGTGCAGGTAATACGGTTGTTTACGATGAGTCGACAAACCTAATACTAAAAAATAATATGGGTCGAAGCGGCAGCGTGTTGGACCTGATAGGAGTAAACCATGAGAGTTGTAATCTGTGACGACGAGCCGTTAGCCCGTGAAAGGTTGACTCGAATCGTCCGTGAAGAAGGACATGAGGTTGTGGCACAAGCTGCGACGGGCTTAGAGGCCATTGCTAAAGTCAAAGAAACCGTGCCCGATGTGATTTTGCTAGATATTCGTATGCCAGAAATGGACGGTATTCGCTGTGCAAAAGAACTCAATGAACTTAACAACTCACCTGCCATTATTTTTGTGACCGCTTATGATCATTACGCGATAGCCGCATTTAAGGCAAATGCTATTGGCTATTTGCTCAAACCTGCCAATAAAGACGAGTTAGTGCAAGCGTTGTCACGTGCCTCACTGTTGAGCCACGCCCAGCTTAATGAAATTAGTCGGTTAGAAGACCCAATGGCGCAGCATACCGCCACACGCCAGCATATTGCTGCACGCACCCACCGCGGGGTTGAACTGATTCCTTTGTCAGACATTTATTTTTTTACCGCCGACCAAAAATATGTGCAGGTACGCCACAAAGGTGGCACCGTATTGATTGATGAAACCCTAAAAGAGCTAGAGCAAGAGTTTGGTGACGCGTTTTTTCGTATCCACCGCAATGCGCTCATAAACTTAAACTATTTAGAGATATTAGAAGCCATTGACCAAGGACAATACCAAGTGCGTTTTAAAGGTCTGCCCGAGGCGTTAGCGGTGAGCCGTCGCCATTTGCCGCTGTTACGGGAAAAAATCCTATCCATGTAAACAAGGCAATTAAACCGATTGGCACATACGGCTGACGTAATGCCCACCACATTTTGTTATACTGATGCCTTACAGACCCTGTTAGGCATTTTTTATTTTTGCAACTATTTGAGAATCCTATGACTGCATTAACCACGCTCAACATTGCGACCCGCCAAAGTCCACTGGCACTCTGGCAAGCCGAGCATATCCAAGCCCGTTTACAAGCGCTTTATCCTAGTCTGACTATTAATTTGGTACCGATGGTGACCAAGGGTGACAAAATTTTGGATACCCCACTGGCAAAAATTGGCGGTAAGGGTCTATTTGTCAAAGAGCTGGAGCAAGCCTTATATGAAAAAAGAGCCGATATTGCGGTACACTCGCTCAAAGATGTGCCCATGGAACTGCCAGAAGGCTTGATGTTGGGGGCTTACTGTGAGCGTGAACAACCCACGGATGCTTTTGTTTCCAATCAATACGATAGCCTAAACGAGCTACCGCATGGCGCGCGGCTTGGTACGTCAAGCTTGCGCCGTCAGTGCCAAATCCAGCAATACCGCCCTGATTTGCAGATTATTAGCTTACGCGGCAATGTTGGCACACGGTTGTCAAAACTAGATGCAGGCGAGTATGATGCCATTATTTTGGCAACCAGTGGTTTGGTGCGGTTGGGACTTGCTGCGCGGATTTGTCATGAGCTGCCCACCGCGGTGAGTCTACCTGCGGTTGGACAAGGCGCGCTTGCCATCGAGTGCCGTAGTGATGACGATGCAGTGCTTGCGCTACTTGCCCCTTTAAACCATGAGCCTAGCCGCTTGTGCGTGATGGCAGAGCGCGCCATGAATCGTCATTTGCAAGGTGGTTGTCAAGTGCCGATTGCAGGTTTTGCCCAAATTAATACCAAAGGCGCGCTATGGCTACAGGGACGGGTGGGCAGTGTGGATGGTAAAGTGCTACTAAAAGCCGACCAAGATAATGCACTGCGTCATGATAGCCAAAGCGCTGAGCAAGTTGCCGAAGCCACAGGCATTGCCGTAGCCAACGCTTTAATTGCCCAAGGTGCTGATAAAATATTGGCGGAGGTCTATCAACAGTCACTGTCATGATATTTATTAATACGCGCCCCACACCGCGGGCACAGCCACTTAGCGAGTTTTTGCAACATCGTGGTATCAGCGTGGTTGATTTGCCGCTGCTTGAGTTGGTGGCTATGCCACTAAATAATGCCAGTCGGCAAGCGCTTGGTCAGCTATGCCAAGTCAAAGTGGTGATTTTGGTCAGTGAGGAAGCGGTTTATTACGGACTTAAGACGCTCTCGTCCTTAACCAATCTGGCAACAGTTGCTACTTTTCCCATCACTTGGCTTGCAGTGGGTCAAAAAACCGCGGCATGCTTTGCCAGTACTTGGCAGCAGCTGAGTACAAGCCTAGCGCCACAGGTGATATTTCCCCAAGATAAACGTCAGCAAAATAATGAAGGTATGCTGGCAATGCCAGTGATTAGGGCGCTCGCCCAAGGCGATGCGGTGCAGCTTTGGCGCGGGGTTGGTGGGCGCGCGTTGTTGGCAGAAACCCTAGCTTTGCGTGGGGTAGAGGTGCGCCTCATCAACCTTTATCAG
>CALAPG010000115.1 GCA_937889485.1 uncultured Moraxella sp.
CAAGACAGGCAACAACATATTCAAGATAAGTTATGCTATGATAAAATTTTTAGCACCATGAAAATGATCTAATCAGCTTAGCCCAACCAAATCATAGGCAGGCTTTGCTTTTTTGTTCTAAAATTACTATAAAATTACTATTGGTAGCAAGGACTTAGTAACTATGGCAATGCCGTCACGCGGTGGTATCACCACAATTAATTACGATACAATTGACAAACTATATGCAAGCTATTTGCCTTTTATTGACAACGGCGCCCTGTTTATTCCAAATAACCAGCAGCAAGCCCTTGGTGGTCAAGCGTTTGTAGTGATCACCCTGCCAGGCAGTAGTGAGCGCCTCCCCCTAAATGGAAAAGTAATTTGGGTCAACCACCGTGCCCAAGCCCACCGCCCTGCGGGCTATGCTTTGCAGTTTGGAAAAGATGAAGCAGGTTTGCGTATTAAAAACGAAGTGGATAAACTACTTGCAGGGCATCTTAATTCAGACAAACCTACCTTTACGCTTTAACCTATTTTAACTTTTTAATAAGTGCAGGGTCATCAAAATACTTGTATAAAAAATCCAGTAAGCGTAAAATAGATGACTATTTTTGTTTTTTTAATCATAAGTTTTGAGACATGCCTAATCACATTGCAAGCCATGACAATCTATTACCCGTCATCACCATTGATGGGTCAAGTGGCGTGGGCAAAGGCACACTGACTGCAAGGCTTGCCAAGCAGTTAGACTATGAAATATTAGACTCAGGCGCCTTGTACCGTATTGTGGGATTGGCAGCAAACCAAGCAAAGTGCTTTGATGCGCCCTTAAACGCATCAGAACTAGCCACATTGGCTCGATCACTACGCATTAGCTTTGCGCCGCCCCAACAAGGTGCCCAACATGTCACGGTAATCGTAAATCAAGACGATGTTAGTCGCGCTATCCGCACAGAAGAAGTGGGCAACTATGCCTCAAAAATTGCGGTTTTTAGCGAAGTGCGTGACGCCTTGCTTCATTTGCAACAAAACATGGCAACCCCTATGGGCAATGCCAAAAAAGGCTTGGTTGCTGATGGTCGTGATATGGGCACCGTGGTGTTCCCTAACGCAGCACTGAAGATTTATTTGATTGCCTCACCCGATGCACGGGCCCAAAGACGGGTAGCCCAGCTGCACCAAGCGGGCAAAGCGGCAGATTATGACGATATTTTTGCCCAAATTGTGGCAAGAGATGAGCGCGACAGTAGCCGCAGCGTCGCCCCTGCCAAGCCTGCAGATGACGCTATCGTGATTGACACCTCGCAATTAGATGCCAATACAGTCTATGCGCAGGTGTGGCAGCTTTGTGAGCAGCGCGGACTGATTTAAGCCCAAATTATTTTAATTGTTTTACGTTTTTTTGATTTTTTATAAGTACCAAAACCAGCCTTATACTTATAAAAAATCCGATCTGAACCGTACTGTGCTGGACAGGCTACGGCTATATAAAGGTAAATTTTATGATGGAATCATTTGCTGAACTGTTTGAAGCAAGCCAAGCA
>CALAPG010000116.1 GCA_937889485.1 uncultured Moraxella sp.
AAAACAATCAAAATAAACTTTACCAAAAGCACAGGTTGGTAGAAGCGCAGGTTAGTATAAAAATAGCCAAATTTAGCAGACTAACTACCATAATTATTGTGTAGTGATGGGTTTAATTCTGCACCAATTTGCTTGAAATGCCAAGTTAACTTTTGGTAAAAACCGCGTATTTTATGCAGTGTTTTGTTATTATTTATTAAGACAGGTAAGACAAGTAATTTTTTGAGTGACTGTGGCGCTATGCCCAAAAAAAGGCAACCACTTGGCTGCCTTTTTAGATCAGAGAATCAATAACTTAACTTAGCTTGTTTTCCAGATTACATGGCGGCAATGCGTTCACCCGTTTGCTTGCGGGCGGCTAGTAACGCGGCAGGTACATGGTTGCCCAGTCTGGCAAACAGCTCGTCATGGCTAGCGAGTTCTTGTAGCCATTGCTGTTTATCCAGCGTTGTGACCGTCTCAAATTGCTGTTCGCTAAAGTCAATGCCTTGCCAGTTTAGGTCTTGGTAAGTGGGCATATACCCAATTGGGGTGGTAATAGCTTCGGCACGGTCATCACAGCGCGCGATAATCCACTCAAGTACGCGCATATTTTGACCATAACCGTCCCAAGCAAATTTGCCATCGGCATCACGGCGAAACCAGTTAACATTAAAGATTTTTGGCAGCTTAGTGCCCTGCGCATTGGCAACCTTTGCAACGTTTTCACCCATTTTTAGCCAATGGTTAAAATAATCGCCCATGTTATAGCCTGCAAATGGAATCATAGCAAATGGGTCGCGGCGTACCACACCTTGTTTGCCTTCTGCTGCGGCAGTGACCTCAGAACCCATCGTGGCAGCTTTGTAGACGCCATCTACCCAATCGAAGCTTTCTACCACCAGTGGCATGGTATCGGCGCGGCGTCCACCAAAGATAAACGCTGAAATGGGCACCCCATTTGGGTCTTCCCAGTCATCGCCGATGATTGGGCAGTTACTAGCAGCCACGGTAAAGCGGGCATTGGCATGGGCGGCTTTACGTCCGTTTTTACCATCTTCAGGTGTCCAGTCATTGCCTTGCCAGTCAATCAAATGTTCAGGCGCTTGTTTTGACATGCCTTCCCACCATACATCGCCATCATCAGTTAGGGCAACATTGGTAAAAATC
>CALAPG010000117.1 GCA_937889485.1 uncultured Moraxella sp.
CCATGTGTCCCAGGGCAAGGTCTGGCCGGATAGTATTTTCATCACATAAAAAAATGGCAATCTGCATCACCGAAGGCGTAAAAACCCTATAATCGCTCAGGTAAAAGGACTGAATTCCCACATTTTGGCAGCTCACCCTGCATCAAAATACGACAAATCTGGAGAGTGTATTGGTTCACAATACCACCGAAGGGGAAAAGATTTATTGGCACAATAACTGCCAATACGTTGAAAATCTCAGGTAACAGGACAGATGGGGCACCTTACTATTGGCTTTAGGCATAGTGCCTTTACGCTATCATAGTATGGCTGTTCTATCCACATAACCGCTTGGTATTGCCCCCATGCCCGTTATGTGTTAGTTGATGTTCACTTACTCTAGGATTTGTCATGTCACAATCACAATCATCTGCAGATCAAACCCTCAGCCGCACCCCTTTTTATCAGTCACACCTTGATAGCAATGGAAAAATCGTTGATTTTTCTGGCTGGGAGCTGCCTATTCATTACGGCTCACAAATCCAAGAACATGAAACCGTCCGCACAGATGCAGGCATGTTTGATGTCTCGCATATGGTCACCACGGATGTGACAGGTACACAGGTAAAAGCATGGTTACAAAAACTGCTTGCCAACGATGTTGCCAAACTCAAATTTGTGGGTAAAGCGTTGTACTCTGCAATGCTCAATGACAACGGTGGCGTGATTGATGATTTAATCGTTTATCTAATGAATGAGGCAGAAACCAGCTATCGTATTGTTTCAAATGCTGCTACTCGTGACAAAGACCTTGCCCAATTCAAAAAAATCGCTCAAGATTTTGATATAACCATCACCCCACGCCCAGAACTTGCTATGCTTGCTATTCAAGGCCCAAAAGCCGTTGCCAAACTAGCACTAGCAAAACCTGCATGGGCGGATATCTTAGCCGCGCTCAAGCCATTTGTTGGTAAAGATTTGACGAATATCGAAGGCGCTGATTGGTTTGTAGCGCGAACAGGCTATACAGGCGAAGACGGGGTAGAAGTGATTTTGCCAAAAGATGCCGCGGCAAGCTTCTTTGATTTATTAAAAGCACATGGCATTGCCCCTGTGGGACTTGGTGCAAGGGATACGCTTCGCCTAGAGGCAGGTATGAATCTTTATGGGCATGAGATGGACGAAACCATCAGCCCTTATGAGTGTGGTATGGCTTGGACATTGGCACTAAAAGATGACCGTGACTTTGTAGGTCGCACCGCCATGCAAGCAAAGCAGCAACAAGCGGTTGAAGCAGGTGATGACGTGATGCAAGTGGGTCTGGTTCTGGAGAGTCGCGGCGTGCTGCGAGACGGCATGACTGTCACCCTTGACAATGGTAAAACTGGGGTGATCACCAGCGGAACTTTTTCACCAAGTTTAAAACAATCTATTGCAATTGCCCGTATCCCAAAAACACAAGACAGCGCTGCCACTGTTGATCTACGCGGCACGCCGACTGCGGTTCGTATCATTTCGTTACCATTTGTTAGAAATGGCAACAAACAATTTAATTAAGATTTTATCAATGGTATGATGGGTTTGACGCTAACATTAGTAGGTTATTTATCATAGTTTGTTAGCGTTATTATTTAATATTTATAATAAATCCATCGTTCTTAGTAGGTAAAATCATGAAAAAATTATTGTTAGTGGTACCATTTTTGGCCAGTTTGGCAGCTTGTACTTCGACCCCAGTGGCCCAGCCTACACCCTCACAAGTGTTGGCAGTGCAAGCAAATTCACAGACGTACAAATGTGATAATAATACAGAGGTTGTGGCTTTTTACACCCAAAATGACAATACCAATGTGGCGAACTTAAAAATCACCTCGCCAATGCTTGGTCTAAACCAAGCCGCAATGGTATTAAAACAAGATGTTTCTGGCTCGGGCACTCGCTATACGCTAGCCAATAGCGCCAAAACTACGATGTATGATTGGGCAGTAAAAGGTAATGACGCTGCTTTGACAGTGACTTCACAAGGTCGTGATTATGACTTTGTGTGTTCTGCCATCTAATTGGTGGATGGTGGCTTTTTTGCCTCAGAGTATCTGTAAGGTTATGGCAATTTGGTCGATACGTGATGTATCGACCAAATTTTTATGAGTCATGAGTAAGAGGCAGTAGGCTTTCATCCAAGATGTTGCCAAAGGTACAAAAGGTACGCTTGCCCGTTTTGGTTAAGTTACTGCTGTTTGGTTTTTATAAACGGTTTTTACGCCACTCGCTTTGAGGATAAAAGTTATGAGTAATATTCCCGCTAATTTAAAATATGTTGCTAGTCATGAATGGTTGCGTCAAGAAGAAGACGGCTCTATCACGGTTGGTATCACCCACCATGCGCAAGATTTGCTAGGTGATATCGTTTATGTAGAATTGCCTGAAGTTGGCGAAAATGTAGCCGTTGATGCGGAGATTGCCGTGGTTGAGTCTGTGAAAGCGGCATCAGATGTTTATGCCCCAATTGCAGGTGAGATTTTGGCGGTTAATGAGGCTTTAGTAGACGCGCCTGAAATTATTAATGAAGACCCATACGGTGAAGGCTGGTTCTTTAAGATTAAACCCGAAAATGTCGATGATTATGAAAATTTGATGGATGCAGACGAGTATCAAGATTCTATTTAATTCTGGCTATTTTGGTTAATGGTAATAATGACGGGGCTTTTTCACGCTGTAATCAGCTGGCTAAGCCTACCTAAGAAAGCACCCTTTGGGTGTTTTCTTGATAACCCTATTTGCCATTTGCTGGTGGTTTTTTGGTCGGTGTTGTTAACGCATGTAGGTTAGTGACGCTTGGCTAAAAAGCTAACCCGTCACTTATTTTTCATACATTGATGTTTTTCATACATTGATACATTGATGACACT
>CALAPG010000118.1 GCA_937889485.1 uncultured Moraxella sp.
GCCAAGTGGTAGAACACATCTTAGTCAAAAACCCAAAACACCAAGGCGCGCAAATGCTGATGGCAATGGGTGAAATGCGACTTGGTAATTACCCTGACGCAAGAAAATGGGTAGCGGCGCTAAAAACTGACATTCAAAACCGCCCTGGTGACCACACACAGGCGCTGCAAAGCTTAGCAGAACTTGAACAAACCATCGACCAGCGCGAAGCGCAAAGTGCCAAAGCGATTGAAGTACACATCAAAGTCACCCCAGAAATACTAGGGCGTATCAAACAAGGTGAAACCTTATTTGTTAACGTAAAAAAATTGGCAGGTGGCCCGCCCGTTGCTGCCAAAAAACTTTCGGCAGATACCCTCAACATCAACGGCATGACCCTAAAAATCAGCGACAATGATAGTATTATGCCCACCGTGACACTAAGTGATGCCATTAGCAGTGCCGAGCCGCTGGTCATTAGCGCACGGGTATCTGCTAGTGGCGATGCCACCCCAAAAAGCGGCGATCTAACCAGTAACTCTGTGCCATTTGAGAGCAGCGCACAAGTTACTACCGTCTTGGTGGATAAAATAATCCCTTGATATTTAGTTGGGTGATAGGCCTATATCGCCCAATTATTTTGCAAAAATTGCTTGAGATTTTGGTTGCGAACGGTTATTGTTAACCGAGTATTTCAAAACTGTTAACATCACAAATGCAAATTTTGTCGGTAGTGCAGTTGTGAGATAGGGCGATTTTAACAATTTTGACTTAAGGAATCGGTTTATGAAGCGTATTATTCTTTTAGGGCCACCTGGCGCTGGTAAAGGCACACAAGCACAGATCATTACCAAGGCATTTGATATTCCTCAAATTTCAACAGGTGATATGCTGCGCGCTGCTATCAAAGCAGGCACTGAACTTGGCAAACAAGCCAAAAGCGTGATGGATGCAGGTGGACTGGTATCAGATGATCTCATCATTAATTTGGTCAAAGAACGCATCGCCCAACCTGATTGTGCCAATGGTTGTATCTTTGATGGTTTTCCTCGCACCATTCCCCAAGCCCAAGCGCTTGCCGATGCAGGCGTGCACATTGACAACGTGGTAGAAATTGCGGTACCTGACGAAGACATCATTTCTCGTTTGTCGGGTCGTCGTTCTCACCCTGCTTCTGGTCGTGTCTATCATGTGGTGTACAATCCACCCAAAGTTGACGGCAAAGATGACGAAACAGGCGAAGATTTGGTACAACGTGATGATGATAAAGAAGAAATCATTCGTGACCGCTTGGCGACCTATCATAAACAAACCGCCGCTTTGATTGATTTTTACCAAGACTTGGCAAAAACAGATAGCAATGCGCCGCGCTATGCCAAGTTTGATGGTACCCAAGCCATTGATAAAGTTAGTGAGCAAGTGTTGGCAGAATTGGGTCAATAACCATTAAGTTTTAAAGATTTAGCAATTTTTAAAAATTTAGGGGCGTATTGGATACGTCCTTTTATTTTACCCAATCAAAAAATAAGCAA
>CALAPG010000119.1 GCA_937889485.1 uncultured Moraxella sp.
TCGCCGACGATGGCCAGCGTCTTGCCGCGCGAGACGCTGAAGCTGATGCTGTTCACCGCCCGCACCGTTTTCGCCGCCCGCATCAGCGAGCCGGGAACGTGATAGTCGCGGATCAGGTTCCTGCCTTCGACGACCACGCTCATGCCGAAACCTCGCGGTCCATGAAGCTGGCGACGGTGGGCAGCCGGTCGCCGGTGGCGTTTTCCGGCAGCGCCGACAGCAGCGCGCGGGTATAGGGGTTCTGCGGGTGCTCGAACAGGCTCAGCACGTCGGCCTCTTCCATCTTCTTGCCCTTGTATTGCACCACCACCCGGTCGGCGGTGCGCACCACCCGCTTCATCTCGCCCGGCGTGTTGCGGTGCTCATAGATGTCAGCAACGGATGTAAATTGACACAGGCCAACGAGTGAAATCTGATACACCGAGTTGAGTAAAGATTGGCGTTTTTTTGGAACGCCGATGCTATCGAACGAGGTGAGTGTGGAGATCGAGATTTTGCGCAAACACGGCCTGAGTCTGCGTCGCATTGCCCAAGAGGTGGGGTGCGCCGTCAATACCGCACTCACAAACGTGTTATCCAGCTGAGCTTGCAGCGTATCTTGTGCCACACCTTGCGCTTTTATTTCATCCACCACATGCGCAAAACTACTCTTTGCCGCCGACTCATCTTGCTCATGCGCAAGCCTGCGGCGCTCATGGTGCATATCTTCAGCAATATTAAATACCTGAGCAAATAACCCACAAGCCCGAATCAAATTTTTGCGCTGGCTATGATTGAGCTTAGGTAAAATAGCTTCAATGGTCTGGTGGGGATCCTCGCCATTGAGTAATTTATCAATGGTCTGCTTGACAGGGGTGGAGGTCTGCTGCGCAATCACCGTGAGCAGCACGCGGCTTAATAAATGGGTATCCGCTAACAGTGGCAAATCTTTATCATTGTCTAACAAATCATCAAGTGCCGCTGTAGACGGATTTTCTAGCGCGTCCGCATGGGTTGATGAATGAATGATTGATTGGCTCATAAAAATTCCCTTATTGTCAAATAGCCTAAAAAAAGTGGTTCATCCGTATCTTAACACAAACTATTATCACAAGAAAAAATGACCGACCCCTACCATAATAAAAATACTAAATCTTCCAAAAGATAGGCAAGGCGCTTGACGCTGACAAGGACATTTGCTATATTCAAAAATGATACAAATTGTATCATTTGGGTTCAAGGAATGAATGTCCAGCAAGCAGGCAATCAAACAATCGCCAAACTAATAGCATACGCTTTGGTACAAATTTTAGCTAAGGAAAGCCAATGAATTTTTCTGATTTATATCAACAATCTATTCAAGACAAACCTGCCTTTTGGGGCGAACAAGCCAAACGTATCTATTGGCACAAACAGCCCGAACAAATCTTGGACGATAGTCAATTGCCGTTTGCCAAATGGTTTGTTGGTGGACAAACCAACCTTTGCCACAACATGGTTGACCGCCATCTTGAGGACCGCGCTGAGCAAGATGCTTTTGTGTGGGTTTCTACCGAAATTAACCAAGAGATGCTTGATAACTATCCCAATATCGGCAAAGCATTTAAGGCGTTAGGCAACCCTGTCGAACTCTACACCGATTATGCCAAACGCCGTCTTACCTATAATGACCTATACAAAGAAGTCAATTACTTTGCCGATGTGTTACAGCGTCAAGGTGTGGGCAAAGGCGACCGCGTGGTCATCTATATGCCGATGATTTTGGAAGCGGCGTATGCCATGCTAGCGTGTGTGCGTATCGGCGCGATTCACTCAGTGGTATTTGGTGGTTTTGCCTCCCACAATCTTGCCGTGCGGATGGACGATGCCGAAGCCAAAATGGTGATTACGGTAGATGCAGGGCTGCGCGGCGGCAAACTTATCAACTACAAAAACTTGGTTAATAAAGCGGTGGAAGAAGCCAAAGTCAAGCCAACCGTGCTGGTGGTGGATCGTGGTATTATGCCATTTGAGCCAGAGCCACAAGACGTTGACTATGCCTCAGAACGTGCAATCAGTGTAGAGAACAATGCCAAAGTCGATTGTGTGTGGCTTGAGTCCAATGAACCTTCTTATCTGCTTTATACCTCAGGCACCACAGGCACACCCAAAGGCGTACAGCGTGACACAGGCGGTCACGCAGTAGCCCTTACCACAGCCATGGACTTGATTTACAACGGTAAAGCAGGCGAGACGTTTTGGGCGATTTCTGATATCGGTTGGGCGGTGGGGCATTCATTCACCATCTATGCGCCACTACTCGCAGGCATGACCAGCATCATGTATGAAGGCTTGCCCACCACGCCAAACCCAGGTATCTGGTGGCGTATTGTTGAAGCCAATAAAGTCAATATCTTATTTACCGCACCGACAGGCGTGCGTATGCTGCGTAAGCAAGATGAGATGTGGATGAGCCGCTATGATATCTCTAGCCTCAAATCATTCTTCTTGGCAGGTGAGCCACTCGATGAGCCAACCGCACAATGGTTAACAGGTCACATGGGCGTGCCTATTCTTGACCATTACTGGCAAACCGAAACAGGCTGGCCTATCCTAAGCCATGCGCCAAAATTTGCAAGCGACACCGACCATAAGCCCCACAAACAAGGCTCACCTGGTTATCCGATGTTTGGGTTTGACGCCAAGGTCATCAACGAAGCCACAGGCGAGCCATGTCAGCCCAACGAAAAAGGCATGCTGATGCTAGCCGCACCGCTCCCCCCAGGCTGTCTGACCACGGTATGGCGTAATGACGAACGCTTTATCAATGGCTATTTCTCATTGCTGGATGGCAAACAATACTCAACGTCCGATTATGCGGTGATTGATGAGAATGGCTATTACTATATTCTAGGTCGCACCGATGACGTGATTAATGTGGCAGGACACCGACTAGGTACCAAAGAAATCGAAGAAGCCATCGGGCATCACCCCGAAGTGGCAGAATCTGCGGTGGTGGGCATCCATGATGAACTCAAAGGCGAGCTACCGATTGCGTTTTGTATCCTAAAAAACCACGAATTGGTGGAAAATACCGAAAACCGCTTCCGTATTGAGCAGCAAATCGTGGGTGAAGTGGCAAAACAACTGGGCGCACTTGCCAAACCTGCCGCCGTGTACTTCCCCAAAGCCTTGCCAAAAACCCGCTCAGGCAAAATCCTACGCCGCTCAATTAAGGCACTGGCAGAAGGCAAAGAAACAGGCGATATGAGTACGCTTGATGACCCAACCGCCATCGATGCCGTCAAACAAGCGATTGCAGATTATTGATGACCATCAACACGTTGCACGTTCTCAGTGCTTAAAAGTCAGAGGTGATTATTGTGGAAAGTTATGCCTTACTGGCTTTTAGGCACGCACCATCGCCGATAGTGGTATTAAGCTATCGGCGAATCAAAGAGTTAAACGACGCTTTTGCTAATTTATTTGGTTATGAGCGCGATGAGCTACTCAATCAATCCATGCAAAAATTGTTTCCAAGTATTGAAGACTTTGAAAAAATTGGCAAAGAAGCGTTAACAGGCTTGACATTACAGACCAATCTGCATTACTGCGATGAGCGCTTTATGCGTCACAAAACAGGGGAGATATTTTGGGCAAAAACCCACGGACGCACCTTAACCCCTGATGACCCCTTTAAACTGGCAATTTGGCATTTTGAAAAAAAACCGCAAGAAATGTCCGAGTCACAGCTCACCGCCCGTGAAGCCCAAATTTCACAGTATGTGGTCAACGGCTATACCTGTAAAGAGATTGGTAAATTGCTTAATTTATCACCCAGAACCGTTGAAGTACACAAAGCCAATTTAATGAAAAAACTGGGTGTTCGTGCCAAAGCTGAGCTAGCGTCCAAGATTATTGTCATTGACCCTGTGGCAGCTGCTCATCAAAACTACTTAAGTAATTAAGTAGATTGACTTGATGTAATGTCTCATTCACATTGAAAAAAACGATATGAATAAGGAATGGGAGTGAGTTGATTTAGAGGCAAGCTTAAGACGGGATACAGTAATTGCAAAGGATAAAATGAATATGAGCCAAGTACATGGAAATAACGTACGACAACAAAAATCGTCACATCGTTTGGCCGGTGTGTCGAGCATGGTTGGAACGACGATAGAGTGGTATGACTTTTTTCTCTATGGCGTCGTAGCGGGCCTGTTTTTCAACAAACTCTACTTCCCGTCTGTGGACCCGCGTCTGGGAACCATCCTCGCCTTCGCCACCTTCGCCATCGGTTTTGTGGCCCGCCCCATCGGCGGCATCATGCAAGCATTCAAACGCGCCCATGCCCTGCCCCGCATCGGCAGGAATGTCGGCCATCCGCACCTCTTGCCCGGTTCTTGTTCGCTTGCCGCCTTCGGCCATATGGTCAGCAAGGCCCAATTCCCCAGCACTCAGAAACAGCAAGCGCCAAGAAAGGCGGGCGCGGGCCGCACCGCTACGGCTGGCGCGGGCCTTGCTTTGTTCAT
>CALAPG010000120.1 GCA_937889485.1 uncultured Moraxella sp.
GCGTCTAGCTGTGCCATGACGTCATCGCTAAAGTTGACGTTGGTATAAACTTCTTGCACATCATCTAAGTCTTCTAACATATCAATCATTCGCATGATTTTTTTGGCATCTTCCACATCGGTCACATCTGCCATGGTTGAAGGTGACATAGTCACTTCAGCGTTATCAGATTTTAACCCTGCCTTTTCTAAGGCGTCCATCACGTCACCAAAATTTTCTGGCTCAGTGACCACGACTAGGCTTTCGCCATCATTTTCAATATCACTAGCGCCTGCTTCTAATGCAGCTTCCATCACTTTGTCTTCAAGGGTGACATCATCAAAGCTAATTTCACCGCGTTTGCTAAACAAATATGCCACAGAGCCTGAAGTACCAAGGTTACCACCGTTTTTGCTAAACGCGTGGCGCACTTCCCCTACGGTACGGTTAAGGTTGTCGGTCATGGTTTCAACAATCACCGCAACGCCGCCCAAACCATAGCCTTCGTAGGTAATTTCTTGCATGTTGTCATTGTCACCGCCGCCAGCACCGCGCTCGATGGCACGTTTGACTGTGTCTTTGGTCATGTTGACGGAGTAAGCTTTTTCTACCGCTGCGCGTAGGCGAGGGTTGCTTGCTGGGTCTGGCTCCCCTTGTTTGGCAGCAGAAACAAGCTCACGGATAATTTTGGTAAAAATTTTACCTTTTGCGGCATCTTGTTTGGCTTTACGATGCTTGATATTTGCCCATTTGGAATGTCCAGCCATGTGTGTTTTCCTTGTGCTAACAGAATAAAATGACGGTTAAAAAATTTTGGTGCAGTATTATAAACGAGCTGCCCTAGGTTTAGATAGTAGATAAGCCACTATTTCATTCACGGGGGTGTGGGTTTAGGGTGTGGGAGGCGGCTCTGGCAGGGTGTCTAAGTCAATATATTGACCGACTAGTTGGCTTAAATCAATGCGAACACCCAAGTTTACCAAATTCCAATACTGCCCTGAAATAGTGCGATCTAGCATCATGGTCAGTGGTGAGGGTTGAAAACTTTGCCAATATTTGAGCGACGCCTTTGCCTTGGCGATGGCAAGTAGATGGGTCTGGCTGGTGGCAAAATCATAAGGGGCATGTTGGGATAAATCAAAGAGTTGGGTAAAGCCATACGGCGTGAGCCCTATACGCAACCAGTCATCATAAAAGTCGGCAGGTAGCGGGGCTTCATGGTCTTTTTTGATACCAATCGTCACTAAGTCTTGTTCAAGCGCGCTAATGTCGCCTTTGAGGCAATGTACGGCAAAGCGGTGAAACAGTGCCACTTCTTCATGGCTGTAGGTTTTGATGCCCCCAAAATCGTACGCAATCACCGAGCCATCACGGCGAAATGCAAAGTTGCCAGGGTGGGGATCACAGTGTAGCCGATATAGTTTAAATAGTTGACCTGCGCTAAAATCAAATAGCCGCGCGGCAATTTTTTGTTTGGTTGCGTTGTCCCAAGTGGCGGCAACCTCAAGTTTTTCGCCCAGTTCTTGGGATAGGGTAAGCACACGTTTGCTTGAATGACTGTGAAAAACTTTGGGGATAATCAGTCCGTCATCATTTTGATGAAAATTGGCAAAAATAGCCAGGTTATGCGCCTCTTTGGTATAATCTAGCTCATCATACAGGCTGTCGCGTATCTCCGCAAAAATATGCGCTTGCAGGGATTTGTCCATGTTTAGCATGCCTGTAATCTTGAGTGCCAAGCGTACTTGCTTTAAATCACTGTCCACGCTGCTATCGACATCGGGGTATTGTACTTTGACCACCACCGCTTCGCCCGATGGTAGCACGGCTTTATGCACTTGCCCAATGGAGGCGGCAGCAAACGGTGTGGGTTCAAAGTCTGCAAACAATTGCTCAATGGGCTTGCCTAGCTCTTTTTCTACTTGCTGCTTGATGATGGCAAACGGCATGGGCGGCGCATCTTTTTGTAGTTTTTCTAGGGCTTTTGCCACCTCAGGGGGAAATACGTCTTTGTATTGCGAGGCGATTTGACCTACTTTCATCACCGCGCCTTTCATCTCTCCTAAGGTGTCTGCAATTTGCAAACCCACGGTTTGTAGCATTTCGCTGCGCGCTTTTAGTTTGTCTTCTTCGGAGCCTGCCAGTGATTTAATGGAGTTTTTGGCGGCCTTTCCAGCAATACTTGCGGTCATGCCAGCAAGTTTTAAAAAGCGTTTTTTTGAGGACATGGTATTTTTCTTTATGATAAAAAACACGGGGTTTAGGGAGATGAGATTAGCAGAAATTGCCGTTAAATACTATGTGGTTAGTGCAGTTTTGGGGGTAAGTTGTCACAAAAAAGGTGTCGATTACACCTTTTTTGAGCCGATCAATAGACTATT
>CALAPG010000121.1 GCA_937889485.1 uncultured Moraxella sp.
TGTAACGCCTTCTGGTAGTTTAATGTCCATCAAGTGAATAGACTCACCTACGTTCATTGCAGAAACATCCACTGTCAAAAACTCTGGAATTTTTGATGGAATTGAAGTGATTTCAAGTTCAGTGGCATTCGATACAAAGATACCGCCTGCTTTGGTGCCTGGTGCATCTTCAACGCCTACATAGTGAACAGGTACGGTAATGTGCATGGCTTGACCACGAACAATACGCTGAAAATCTGCATGCATTGGCGTGTTTTTGGCTGGGTGGCGTTGTAAGGCTTTGATAACCACTTCTTCAGTACCTTGACCTTCAACATTGATAGTCAAAATGTGTGAGAAGAACGCTTCAGTTTCCAATGATTTAATCAATTCATTATAACGAATCGCGATTGTGGCAGGCTCTTTGTCCGCGCCATAGACGATGGCTGGTACTAGGTTTTGCTTACGTAGGCGGCGGCTCGCACCTTTACCTTGTAAATCATCACCACGTACAACAGCGTTTAAAGTTGCAAAGTCTTGGTTACTCATGAGGAGTTTCCTTGGATTACGCTAGTGAAAAAAATCGCTAGCTAGTTAAAAAAAAGCATAAATTTGCGACCAATTTATGCGATAAACACCATTTTTTTGAAAATGGCAAAACTCAACTTATCATCATGCAATTACTAAGAAAAAGATAGCAAAATGGGCGTTTATAGGACGCCCTCACTCGCTTGCTATCAGTTACTAAATAATATCAAACATCGCGCTTAAAGACTCTTCGTTATTAATACGACGAAGCGCTTCAGCCAGCATCGGCGCGATAGAAACTTGGCGAATTTTCTCGCAATTTTGCGCGGCCTGTGACAGCGGAATGGTATCGGTTACCACAATTTCATCTAGCACAGAAGCACTGATGGTTTGTACCGCTTTACCCGACAGCACAGGGTGGGTAATATAACCCACTACACGGCGTGCGCCACGTTCTTTGAGGGCAGCAGCTGCTTTACAAAGAGTGCCTGCCGTATCTACCATGTCATCAATAATCACACAATCACGGTCTTTGACATCACCAATAATGTGCATCACCTCAGACTCATTGGCTTTGGCACGGCGCTTATCAATAATTGCCATATCGGCGTCGCCAAGCTGTTTTGCCATCGCGCGGGCGCGAACCACACCACCCACATCAGGAGATACCACCATCAAGTTATCATACTTTTGTTCGCGCAAATCCTTGAACAACACAGGCGTACCGTAAATATTGTCAACGGGGATATCAAAAAAACCTTGAATCTGGTCTGAGTGCAAATCCACTGTTACCACGCGATCAATGCTCACGATATTGAGCATATCAGCCACCACTTTTGCTGAGATAGGCACACGCGCAGAACGAGGACGGCGGTCTTGGCGAGCGTAGCCAAAATAAGGCATTACTGCGGTGATACGCCCCGCACTGGCACGGCGTAAGGCATCTGCCATGACCATGATTTCCATCAAATTGTCATTGGTTGGGGAACAAGTAGATTGTAAAATAAAGACATCTTTACCACGTACATTCTCTTGGATTTCGACAGCAACCTCACCGTCTGAAAAACGCGTCACATCGGCACGTCCTAGAGGAATATGAAGGTGATGGGTGACATTTTTAGCCAATTCTGGATGGGCATTTCCAGTAAAAATCGCCAAGTACGGCATAAATGAGTCCTATTTTTCTAGACAAACAATGTTTTTATGAAACACAAAAACTCATCAACTAACTTATACAATTAGGATGAGAAAACATTATTACGTCAACTACTAAAGATGGGTTAGTAAAGAAAATGGCAGGGGTAGCTGGACTCGAACCAACGAATGCCAGGATCAAAACCTGGTGCCTTACCAACTTGGCGATACCCCTGTGACGGTG
>CALAPG010000122.1 GCA_937889485.1 uncultured Moraxella sp.
AAAAAATAATGCTATACCAAAACGTCTTAATTTGCCACGCAAAATGGCTATACAGCCACGTTCCTCTTGCCTCGTCACGCTTAAGGTAATTCATCACAATTGGAATAATCCAAGTTAGCCCTGCAGTGAAGTAACTAAACAATGCCAACGCATAGCTGATATGGTTATAGTTAATTTGACGGTCACTAACCGCACTATGTGAACTAGATTGGGAGGCTAGGATCACCACTGGCTGCGGCAATGGGGAAATAGGATCTTGGTGCATTGGTGGATACGCCCTCTAATAATCAGATGACAAAACATATAACTGGTAGTTATGCTGCGCTTGCATGATCACTATTGGGCCAATTAACATAAAATTCAACCATCGATCACCGCTTAGTAAGTGCGGCACCGTGCTAAAAGCAAATAAAGTGCCGTAATCATGAGTATATTTAATGGCTTACCCAAATCGGTTCTCGAAGGGTGGCGTTTGCCATGTCCACACCTGCTACGGTCACAGTTTGACTAGACTGTACAGGCAAAAACCGTCCTTGCTTTAGCTTAGGCACTGGCACAATTTTTAACTGATTTTTTGCAGAAAACACCAAATAATTACCATCAGCAGAAAAATTTGCAGGTTCTGCCAAGCCCTCATTATTAATGGCAATGGTCGCATTCGATGCAAGCGCCATCAACATACCTTGGTCATTATTTGCCACAAAACTGATAAAACGCCCATTTGGACTGACACGCGCCATGGCGTTGGTTTTGCCTGTCTGAGTGACACGCGTAATTTGCTGGCTGCCAATGTCATATCGGTATATTTGTGGGTATAAAAATTGGTGTTGGTCTGAGGTAAATAAAAAAGATTGCCCGTCAGGTAGCCACACAGGCGCAACATCAATGGCGGTTTGGCGGGTGAGCTGTCTTTGTCCTTGCGCATTGAGCAAAAAAATTTCTGGATTACCTGTTAAGCTATGGGATAGCAAAAATTGTTGACCATCGGGCGAAATCACCCCACTAAAATTGTTGGTGTTGGTAGGTGAGATAGTCACAGTTTGCCCTGTTTTTCGGTCTAGCGTGACCACCACAGGATAGCTACGCCCCGCCTGCATAGTATAGATAATGCGGGCATCTACTGGACTGGCAGATAAGCTCATGATAGTCCCATTAATACGGGTCAACACCCGTGGATTTGTTCCATCCACATTGCATTCAATAATACGGGCCGTACGCTCACTACCATGCCCCTGCAAATGAATAAAGATAAGTTTACCGGTAGGACTTGCCACTGCACGCTGCATTTGCGTTACAGGAGGTGGTACTACC
>CALAPG010000123.1 GCA_937889485.1 uncultured Moraxella sp.
CGTGTAACTGGAGGTCACTAATGAAAGCGGTTAAAAAATTAGTTGCTGGATTGGGATTGACAGTTGCGTTGGGTCTCGGTGCAACGGCGGCTCAGGCAAACGCAGGCGGCTGTGGTACTTATAAGACAGTCGATGGTCAAGAAAAACACTTGGCGTGTGAATCTGCGCCAATTGATTTGACCAATAAAGCGTCTATCCAACGTGGTGCATCTTTATTTATGAGTTACTGTGCAGGCTGTCACTCAGCCCAATACGTGCGTTACTCAAAAATGTATAAAGATTTGGATATTCCAAAAGAGTTGGTTGAAAAATATTTGATGATGACCACCGACCAAGTGGGTGACCACATCAATGCAGGCGTGGATCCTGAACTTCAAAAAGCATGGTTTGGGGCACAACCACCAGACTTATCTTTAGAAACTCGTCTGCGTGGTAATGATTGGGTCTATACTTATCTGCTCGCATTTTATGAAGACCCAAGCCGTCCTTGGGGCGCAAATAACATTGTATTACCCAATGTTGCTATGCCATTTGTTTTGCATGACATGCAGATGAACACTTCAAAAGAAGAATACCGCCGTAATATTGGTGATATTGTTAACTTCATGGCTTGGATGGCAGAACCGCAAGCGCACCAACGCAAAGTTTATGGTTTTTGGGTCTTACTATTTTTAGCTGCCCTTCTTATTCCTATTTATTTATTAAATAAAGAATTCTGGAAAGACGTTAAATAATAATCATGATAAAAAAGGTAGCGCAATGCTACCTTTTTTATGATTCAGGCAATTGGCTTTTCGACAGCTTTTGCCCATAAAAACTAACAGATTATTGCCAAACGCTGTGATTTAGGCTAGTCTTATTGTTTACTGCGATATAGCACACTCCTACACCTATGTTAAACCCAATCAACAACACGCCTTTGTTATTTGCTGACGATGGCTATCTTAGCCACCAAGTGCGGCTGGTATTATTAGAAAAAAACATAGAATTTATTGAAAAAAATATTCGTGAAGATGCCAGTTTGATCGAAGATTTGCCCGATATGAATCCATACAATACCCTCCCTGTGTTTGTGCATCGTGAACTTATACTGTATCGAAACCGTGTTATTTTTGAATATTTAGAAGATCGCTATCATCAACACAAGCTATTGCCAGAAAACCCCGCAGAAAAAGCCCAATATCGCCAATTGTGGTGGCGTATTGAACAAGATTGGGTAAAACTTGCCGATACACTGCTCACCCATAGCGATACGCTAGATATTAAAAAGGCAGCACTGGCAAGAAAACAGTTATCAGAATCTTTAATTACGATTGCGCCTTTATTTGCGCATAAAGCGTTTTTTTTGTCCGACCAATTTGGTGTATGTGATTGTATTTTAGCAACCGTATTGTATCGGCTTAAACTAATGCAGATTGAACTACCGCTGCCGCTATGTCGACCGTTATATCATTATATGGATCGTCTGTTTGGGCGACCTGCATTCCAAAAAAGTTTGAAGTTTTAACCCCTTGGCGCTTAATTTATTAATAAACTTGCGAGAATAATCATGGAAAATGACCTCACGTTAACCCCCACGCGTCCCTATATGGTACGTGCCATTTTTGAATGGTTAGAAGATAACCATTTGACCCCTCATTTGATGGTAGATGCTACCCAGCCCAATGTAAATGTGCCACAAGAGCACGTTCAAGAAGGTAGAATTGTGCTAAATATTGCCAGCCGCGCAACAGGTAATTTGGTCATTGACAATGATTACATCCATTTTCATGCAAGATTTGGTGGGGTTTCTCGCGAGCTTTGGGTGCCTATGGCAGCAGTCATGGGTATCTATGCGAGAGAAAATTCACAGGGTATGTTTTTTGATCCTAATGAATACGAACATTATGATTTATCCCTTGAGACACCTGAGCCTGCCGCGATACCTGAACGCGCCAAACGGCAAAATACAGCAGGGCTAAAAATCTTAGATTAACCAAATATGCTGGTTTTTTAGATATTTTTTTGGTAAGATGGTCAATTACTTGTTTTGAATAGGATGGCTGAAATCATGGCGCGTGTTACTGTAGAAGATTGTCTTGAAAATATTCATAACCGTTTTGATTTGATCCTTGTTGCGAGCAAGCGTGCCCGTCAAATCGCTCGCGGTGTATCAGAGCCAATGGTTGAGCGCGAAAATGATAAACCTACCGTACTTGCGCTACGTGAAATTGCGCAAGGTTTGGTGACGAGAGATATTTTGACCCAACCAGAACGTGAATTACCTAGTAAATTTCACCATGTCGATCTTAATATTTCAAGTGGTCATGGCTTCTAACAATATGAGCTGAAACATCATGACTTTATTTGGCGCATTTTGCCATGCCATGATATTTTACTGATTAACTTGCTATTTCGTCATTTAGATGTATTTGTCAAAGTCACCTTTTTTGGGTGGCTTTTTCATTGGTGAATTTTATAATTCAACTTGACAACTCGCTAAAAATAGGATTTAGTAAGGATATCTTTAGTTGGGTGTAACCAATTAAATTGTGGGGTTGCACCTTGGCGATTTTATTGGGTTTAAGTACCTTAACAAAATTAAATACCTACACTCGTAAATGAAGAAAAACTTAACGAAAGCGACTTACCGATATTAGCAAAAACACGATTAACTGCATAAGACAACGTATCAAATGACAAATAATCAGCAGGTCTTAACCACCCTTGCTTTACCTCTTTCCATAACCGCTCAATAATATTGAGATGAGGGCTATAAGGGGGTAAATAAAAGATGAATAAGCCTCGCTCTTGCCAAATCGGTAGTCTGTCTTGAATGATTTTAGCATGATGGATACTGGCATTGTCCATCACAATCACGGTAAATTTCGTTAAATTGTGAGAAAAGTTATCAAGGTAGTTTAGAACAAAGCTAGCATTAATGTTCTCTTCGGTTATGCTATAGTGAAATCGCATATCTCTTGATAGCAAGCCAAAACAGTTAAGCTTTTTACCTTTTTGCACAGGAATGAAAACATTTTCATCCTTGTGTTGCCAACCGTATGGCACATAGCCCGTTTCGCTGATGTGTGTTTCGTCAGCATAGTAAAGGTCTATTTGGTTGGTTTGGCTTAACTGTTCATATACGGCTAGTTGTTCTTTTCTGACTTGGTATAGCTCTGGGTGACATTGACCTTTTATCCTTAGACGGATGCGTTTGTAGGTGTAGCCAATGTTTTTAAAAAACGCTTTAAGGTCATTTGGCTAAATGGCTTGCCAATTTGTTGTTGCAAGTCGTCCATGACAAGCGATAGGCGTTGACGTTCTTCAGTAATACAGTCCTTAATGATTTGTTCATGTTGTTCGTCTAGGATTTTGGGTCTGCCTTGTCCTGCTTTGGTTTGTAGCCCTTGAATGCCACAAGTTTCATAACGGTTTAGCCAGTTATACACGCTTTGAATGTTGGTGTTAACGATTTCGGCGATGTCTTTGGCTGTTCTGTCTTCACTTTTAAGTAGGACAATGTGACAACGTTTTCGATAACTGGCTGTTCTGCCATTTTGATAGCCATCTTCTAAAGCGAGTCGTTGGCTATCGGTTAGTTTAATTTTTCTAATTATCATGCTGGCTTTTTCATAGGTTGTTTGTAAGGCTGCTATTATAATATAATTTCGTTCGATTACTTATAAATAAAATTTTATGGGTCGTGAGTTGATGAACTCAACCGCCGTTTGCTATATCAAATCGTATTTTTTGCCAATTTTGCTGATAAAGCATCTTCGCCAAGCCAGCTTTCAAATGGGTGCTCACTGTTTGGGAAGGCGGTGGTAAAATGCGACTCAATATAGGCTTTATCACACGCATCAATGGTACGACTCCAATTAGGGTTTTTATCTTTATCAATCAATAACGCACGCACCCCTTCCCGAAAATCGAGATTGTTGGCACAGTGTAAGGATACGTTCATCTCCATATACAGCACTTGCTCAAGCGACAATTTTTTGGCACGCTCATAGGCTTCATACGTGAGCACCGCAGACACAGGGCAACCATGTTGGTAGGTATCCACCGCCCTGCTAAGCCATTTATCAGTGCTGGCAAAGTCAGCTTTCAAGGCTTGGTCAATGGCATACATTGAGCCTTGATTGACGAGCTTTTGAATACTGGCAAAATGCGTCAATACGTTACTTTCAGCAAGATGATCGGTGTGATGAACCCTGGATAAGGCTTGGCTTGCCACATCGTGCAAGCTGATTTCTTGCTTGCCATCAAGGCTTGATTGCCAATCGGCTTGGCTTAGGGCATCCACCACTTTTTGGTATTCATCGCTTGCCACGGCGTATTCGGCTAGGCTAGTAAATAGTGCGTCTTTGGCATTACAGTTCGCCCCCGTGAGTCCCAAAAATAGCCCAACTTTGGCAGGCATGCGAGCCAAGAACCATGAGCCTGTGGCATCAGGGTATAAGCCGATGGTAATCTCTGGCATGGCAAAACGCGTGGTTTCGGTCACCACACGGTGGCTACACATCGCCATCAAGCCCATGCCGCCGCCCATCACGATACCATTGCCCCACAAGACGATGGGTTTTTGGTAAAAGTGCATTTGGCGGTATAGGCTGTATTCGTTTTCAAAAAATTCAACCGCATACGAATTGGGCTGTTGTAAAGGCGCTTGGGGTGGATTTGCCACCATACTCTCGTAGAGTTTGCGGATATTACCGCCAGCACAAAACGCCTTGTCACCACTGCCTTTGAGTATCACGGCAACTACTTTGTCATCGTTTGACCACTCGGTAAGCTTGTTTGCCATGAGTTTGCACATATCCACGCTTAGGGCGTTTAGGGCTTTGGGGTCGTTCAATGTCATTGTGCCAATCACATGACCGCAGTGGGTGGCGATGGTGTCAAATAATACAGGTTTGTCTTGACTGATGTCTGTCATAATATTCCCTATTAATTATCGTTGTATCCAAATTGTCGAGTAAGTAACACATTCTTCCAGTGGCTTTCTCTGACTAAAATTTCATTTTCACTGCTATGAGTATCTGCTATTTCTAAAATCGAAAAGTAAAAATTCTCAAAATGCACGTCACCAAATTGCTTTTTTAATTCAATTAATTGGCGATTATTACCATGTAAATTGGTTGCGTATTCAGCCCAACGCTGCCAAATACCCCCTTCACCTGTTGCACTACCTACATAGAGTTTGCCACTGCTTTTATCAGCAATTAAATAAACCCCTGCGACTGATGATAATGCTGACTGCCAATCGGACAAAGATTTTTTAACTATAGTTTTTAACTGAGAAAAACTAATATGCACCGACTTAAAACTTGGAAATTTTGCAAAGTCTAATGCTTGTGCTAAAACTTCGGCTACATTTAATTTTTCAACCCAATTTTCTGTAAGTAAATAGGATTGGCGGACGAATTTATTATCAACATTTTTTTTATCAAAACTAATAATTAATCTACCGTCTAGCTCTTTGGTTTCTTGTATTTCAACTAGCGGATAATAAATGCAATCTTCTCTTTGCGTAGGTATGTCAGATAAATGTACGCCTGCAAACAACCATAAATTTGGCGTTGGCATTGCGATAAAACTAACCACATACTTTCGGTCAAAATTACGTTTAAGCTGTTGGCGTTGCCATTCTTGAAAATCCCCTTGATAATAAACATCAAGCGGATTTTCTTTCCCATTAGTTATTGCGAAATGCAGTTTACTATTTTTAGGCGTCAAATCAGGGAGCAATATTTGCAATAAGTGAAACGCATTCATTCAATATTATTTCCAAACCGCAGAGCGTTTTTCAAGGAACGCATTGACGCCTTCTTGTTGGTTGTCGCCATCAAATAACTTGATAAATAACTCACGTTCCTTTATCCAGTTAAAACTTGGTGGTTGATAACGTGCCGACATAATCAAGGTTTTACTCGACGCAATCGCATCGGGGGATT
>CALAPG010000124.1 GCA_937889485.1 uncultured Moraxella sp.
CCATCTTTAAATAAGTATTTTGCCCAGGCTTTTTCTTGCTCAGCGGCGTCTTTAAAAATTTCAATCGCTGCTGGTTGGCACTCGGCGGCAATCTCTGCCATCTCTAGGTCATCTTTGCCAGATTGCATCAAATTAATCATGTGCTGAGTGCCGTTTAGGTGTAAGGCTTCATCACGGGCAATCATTTTGATGATTTTGGCATTGCCTTCCATCAATTTGCGCTCAGCAAAAGCAAATGAACACGCAAACGACACGTAAAAACGAATAGCCTCTAACACGTTGATGGCAACCAAACAAAGATAGAGCTTGGTTTTTAACAATTTTAGGCTCACCTCTACCACTTTGCCATCAATGACGTGTCTGCCTTCGCCATAAAGATTATAGAGCTGTGATAGTTGATAAAGCGCATCATAGTATTTGGCAATGCCTGTGGCACGCTCCAAAATAAATGGGTTGTCTACAATGTCATCAAATACTTTACTTGGGTCGTTGACCACATTACGAATAATATGGGTATAGCTGCGCGAATGAATGGTTTCACTAAATGACCATGTTTCTATCCAAGTTTCAAGCTCAGGGATAGACACCAGCGGCAGTAGCACGGCATTGGGGCTACGCCCTTGAATGGAGTCTAACAGGGTTTGGTATTTTAGGTTGCTCAAAAAAATATGCTGTTCATGGTCTGAAAGGTTGCTAAAATCCAAGCGATCTTTGGATACATCAATTTCTTCGGGGCGCCAAAAAAATGACAGTTGTTTTTCAATTAGCTGTTCAAAAATAGGATATTTTTGCTGATCGTAGCGCGCTACATTGACGGGCTGACCAAAAAACATGGGTTCGGTGAGGGGGTTATTCTTGGTTTGGCAAAAAATAGAATAGGGCATAGTAGGCTTCTTTACTGACACAGATAATTAGCACAAGGCGGTATAAGGGTAGTATGCCGCTTATTATAGATAACAAGATATAGAAAATGCAATGACAAGGGGCTTTTGGTTTTTGACTAAAAACAACTCAAGTGTTTGTATTTAATCGGTATTTTATGAATTTTAAAAAAGTAAATTAAATTGATTGACAATCTTCTTGCTATATCTTGTGTTTTTAAAAATCAGCCTAAGATATCACTAACGCAAAAAAAGACGGCAATTTTGCCGTCTTTTTGCTGCCTTTTATAAGCTGCGCTAGTCTAATCAGAGCCGATGCAGCGGTCTTATCCCAAATAAGCGTTGTACATCCATACCAATTTTTCTTGCGCTTGAATATATGCGGTAAGTTGGTCGGCGGTGCCTTGGTCGTCAAGCTCATCGGCTAAGTCAATAATATCACGTTGTTGGGCAATCGCCATAGTTAGCCCCGTCAAAATACCCTTGACGCAGGCACGTCCTTCAGACACGTTTGTGTCTTCCTTGATGCTGGCGATGCGTAAAAAATCGCTATAAGCGTGCAGCGGTGTGCCGTTTAGCATCAAAATACGCTCAGCGATTTCATCAATCTGTAGCTGCATGGCGGTGTACAGTTCTTCAAACTTGACGTGTAAGGTAAAAAAGTCCGAGCCACGCACGTTCCAGTGATAGCCACGAACATTGGTATAGAATATATGATAAT
>CALAPG010000125.1 GCA_937889485.1 uncultured Moraxella sp.
TTGTTATTATGCCATTGCTTTAACAGACTTTTTCGTTTTTTTGTCGTGTGCTGAGCAAAAATATAGCAAATATGGTAACAATAATCGGACAGCAGCCGCTAACGCTTACAGGCTATTTTATGCTAAAATCGGGCAATCCTGTTTGGTTTTGATGAGTGTTATTATGATGACTGATTTTTTTGACGCTACCTCTGTTCGCTTAAAAGGTGTGGCAACCATGATGGCAGCAACCAGCTTAGCGGCACTGGTCGGGTGTGACAACGCCCAATCTAGCACGGTCAGCAAAACCCAAACCAAAGAGTCGCCCACTGCCACAAGAACCGTGCCAGCCGCTAACGACCAGCAGTTACAACAAACGCTTAGCAGCAACTTGGCAAAATCTGGCATCAATGCCAAAATCCTAAGCGTAACAGCAACCACCATGCCTAATATATATTGGGTCAAAGCCGAGGGATTACCCACCTTTTTTACTGACAGCAGCGGTCAATATATTTTGCAAGGTGATTTGGTTAAAGTGGGCGGTGCACAGCCAGAACACGTTTCTGCCAACTTAATGGCACAAGATGCTAAAAATAGCTTAGCAAGTATTGATAAAAAAGACATGATTATTTTCCCTGCCAAGGGGACTACCAAAGCCGCAATTTATGTGTTTACCGACACTGATTGTGGCTACTGCCGCAAACTCCACAGCGAGATAGACCAGATCAACAGTTTTGGTATCGAAGTACGCTATTTGCCGTGGCCACGCGCCGAAGAAACATTGCCTATTATGGAAAAAGTGTGGTGTAGCAGTGACCGTAAAGCTGCCATGACCCAAGCCAAACAGGGTGTACCTATTAATGCACCTACTTGCGATAACCCTGTCAAAAAACTGTATCGCTTGGGTCTATCGCTCGGTATCACAGGCACCCCTGCAATTTTTAATGAAGAGGGGCATCAATTAGGTGGTTATTTACCAGCCCCCGAGCTTGCCAAAGCCCTTAATATTCAGTAAGTATAAAGCCCAATATTTATCCAAAACTTTTTGTTAATTATAGTGATGATAAAACCAGTCAGCGTATGCTGTCTGGTTTTATTTTTGTCGAGAAGTTTTTTTTGTCAAACGCGTTTTATACCTTATCAAGCGGCGCAGGTCATGGTATATTTACAAATGAGCATTAACTTTTATTTTTAACTTTTTATTATTTGAGAATTTTTTTTATGAATAATCGACCTATTCAATTAGCGATTTTAGGGCTTGGTACTGTCGGCACAGGGGTCGTTACCCTATTACAAAGCAATCTTGAAGAAATCACACGGCGCACAGGGCGCGATATTCAAATTACCCACGTTGGTACCCGCCGCGAGCGTACCGATATCCCTCAGCATATTCAGCAATCGGCTGATTTGATGTCAATTGTCAAGCAAGATAATGTTGATATTGTCATTGAACTGATGGGTGGTATGACCACTGCCAAGGAGGTCATTATTGCGGCTATTGAACACGGTAAACACGTGGTCACCGCCAATAAAGCGTTACTGGCAGAGCATGGCAATGAGATTTTTGCTTTGGCAGATAAAAATGGGGTGAAAGTTGCTTATGAAGCAGCCGTGGCAGGCGGCATTCCCATTATTAAAATTTTGCGTGAAGCACTGACCGCCAACAAGGTCAACTGGCTGGCTGGCATCATTAATGGCACGGGCAACTTTATCATGACAGAAATGCGTGAAAAAGGCAGGGCTTTTGAGGCAGTGTTGACCGAGGCGCAAGCGCTGGGCTATGCAGAGGCTGATCCCACATTTGATGTTGAAGGCATCGATGCTGCCCACAAGCTGACCTTACTAGCCTCCATCGCGTTTGGTATTCCGCTACAATTTGACAAAGTCTATTGCGAAGGTATTACCAACATTACCAGTCAAGATGTACAGTATGCCGAAGAGCTTGGCTACCGTATCAAACATTTGGGGTTTGCCAAACGCCACGTTTTGGACAATGGTGAAGAAGGTATTGAGCTGCGGGTACACCCGACACTTATTCCAGAGGCAGCACTACTTGCCAATGTCAATGGCGTGAAGAATGCCGTCTTGGTAGATGCTGCGCCCGTAGGACAAACGTTGTATTACGGTGCAGGCGCAGGTGCAGGCGCAACCGCTTCAGCCGTCATGGCAGATGTGATTGACATGGTAAGAAACCTAAATACCGACACCAGCGCTCACAGTTGCCGTGTGCCGCACTTGGCATTTCAACCCACGGCATTACAAACCACCCGCGTCTTATCTAGTGATGAAATGATCTCAGGCTACTACCTACGCTTGCGCGTCAAAGATGATTTGGGGGTATTAGCAGAAGTTACCCGCATATTGAGCGAGTCAAATATCAGCATTGCCGCCATTTTACAACGTCCATCACACACCGATGGCGAGCTACCTATCATTATTATGGTAGACCCCGTTATCGAAAAAAACATGAATGAAGCAATTCAAAAAATCGAGGCATTACCAACAGTTACTGATAAAGTAGTCCGCATTCGCTTGGATGAACTAAGCCAGTAATCGCTTAGGTGCAATCCTTGCTTGGTAAATATTGACAACAGCGCAAAAGCTGGTGTGTTTTTCAAGCGGTTTTATTTAGATTTTAACTATGATAAGATGAAATGTATCATCATAGTTAAAATTATACCCCGCTCTAGCAAGGGGTCTAATGCGACAGGCTACAACCCCAACTTAAAGGACGTTTTATATGGAAAATTCAGTCGTAATTGTTAACGGTGCTCGTACCCCAATGGGTGGCTTCCAAGGCGATTTTAATGATGTCACTAGCCCTGACTTGGGCGCTGTGGTCATCAAAGAAGCCGTGAGCCGCGCGGGTGTACAGCCCCAAGATATCGAAGAAGTCATTATGGGCAGTATTTTGACTGCAGGCGTGGGTCAAAGCCCAGCGCGTCAAGCCATGCGCAAAGCGGGTATCCCTGATGCAGCAGGCGCGCTCAATATCAACAAACTTTGTGGGTCTGGCATGAAAGCCATTATGTTGGGTGCCAATGCCATCCGCGGTGGCGAATTTGATATCGTCGTTGCAGGCGGTATGGAATCCATGACCAATGCCCCTTATGTACTACCCAAAGCACGCGGTGGCTACCGCATGGGTGACGGCGAAATCAAAGACACCATGTTCCTTGATGGTCTAAAAGATGCTGAGACAGGCAAACTTATGGGCGTATTTGCCCAAGAAATGGCAGACAAACGTGGTATCACCCGTGAAGCCATGGACGCTTTCGCTATTGAATCGTTAAGCCGTGCCAACAATGCTATCAACCAAGGTCACTTTAAAGACGAAATCGTCCCCGTAACCATCAAAACACGCAAAGGTGACGTGGTTATCGACACGGACGAACAACCAGGCAAAGCCAATGTTGCAAAAATCCCGACATTAAGACCCGCCTTTTCTAAAGAAGGGACTGTTACTGCCGCCAACTCAAGCTCAATCTCAGACGGCGCTGCCGCCGTGGTATTGATGTCAGAGGCCAAAGCCGCAGAAAAAGGGCTAAAACCGCAAGCGCGTATCGTTGCCCAAGCCACTCATTCACAGCACCCCAGTGAATTTACCATTGCCCCTATTGAATGCGTGCGTAAAGTACTTGCCAAAGCAGGCTGGACAAAAGATGACGTCGATTTATGGGAAATTAACGAAGCCTTTGCCATGGTAACTATGTTAGCAATGCAAGAAAATGACCTTGACCATGCCAAAGTCAATATTGAAGGCGGCGCGTGCGCATTGGGGCACCCCGTAGGCGCGTCAGGTGCGCGTATCATTATTACTCTGATTAACTCTCTAAAACGTACAGGCGGCAAAAAAGGCGTAGCCAGTCTTTGTATTGGTGGTGGTGAAGCGGTTGCCCTTGCCATTGAACTGATTGACTAACTAATTGACTAATTACTGCTAGCTTTTGAAATTCCAGTGGGTCAAGGTCAACTTGATCCACTTTTTTAATGCCTTGTTTGATACTTAATTTAATACCTTGGTTTTACAGCCATTTATCATATTGTCATATTGTCATATTGTCATATTGTCATATATTTTATTGCCCACCACCTTTGATGACCCTCCCATAGCGCCATGTTGCATTAAGTTAAAAAAAACTCTCCCTACTTACCTAATTTCACGAGCGATTACACCCTTCAAACAAAACTTTATCAAATCTAACTACCCACCTTCACGCATTTTTAATACACTAAACTTGAAGTTAAGCAAGCAGGCGCAAAAAACTGTGACCGCCCAAACTTGCCTAGCGACCCTGTGATGAGTGAACTTTTTATGTCACTCCTCATTTTTAAAAAATTTATTACAAGAAAATTAACCTTCATAAAATAAGCCACTTTATAACACCGTTGTTTTTTTAATAAAAACAAATTATAAGAAGACACAAAAAGGAGAAACCCGATGGCAACTTTAATGCGTTTGCGCGATATTCAAGATACCCACGCCGATCTTTTGGGCAGCGATTACTTTGACCCAACAGGAAAAACCGCTTATGGCATCAATAACGAAAAAATTGGTAGTATCCAAGGCGCCTTGGTAGATGACACGACTGGTCGTATCCGCTACTTTATCGTGGATGTAGGCGGTTGGTTTAGCTCAAAAGAAGTTTTGGTACCTGCAGGGCTTGCCCGCATTGATGGCGATCAAGTCTACTTTGACACGTTAAACCGTGATACCGTTGAAACTATGGACGCGTATGACCCTGACTACAATTACAGTATCGAAGAACAGACCGTTCGCGACCGCCAGGTATTTGACCGTGGCGATGCCCCCGTACAATTGAGTGAAAACGAATACCAATCACCTAATACGCTACAACTATTAGAAGAACGGTTATCAGTTAATAAAGATAAAATCGTGGCAGGGCTTTTAAAAGTTGGCAAGCACGTGGTCTCTGAACCTAAGACGGTCAACGTCGAGTTAACCGAAGAGCAAGCCCACATTCAGCGCACGCCAGTTAACCGTCCTACTGACCGCACCATAGGCGAAACTCGCAATGCAACCATCGAGGTAGAACTAGAAGCTGAGCGCGCTAACGTCAACAAGCAGACTTATGTCACTGAAGAAGTCAATGTGGACAAAGTAGCACAAACTCGTACAGAAACTTTTAACGAAACCGTACGCCGCGAAGAATTAGATGTCCAAAAAGACGGTGTAGAACGCGTTGCAGGGGCTGACACTACTGCCGTGCCACCTGCGATTAACCCAAACGCGAGCCGCTAATAGCAGATTGATAATGTCACAACAACAATAGCGCGGCTTTTAACAGCGTTGGTAATACACCGCTAGTAATACCTAAGGCAGATGGTTTCATCTGCCTTTTTTATCTGATGATATTGCACTGCGCTTTTATTGGTTTTTTAACAAACATTAGTTTTTTAACCAAAGTTGCTGTCAAATAGATCCTGACCAAAACTGCCATCAAAATCGTCACTTAGTCACTTAGTTACCACTTAGTCACTTAGTCACTTAGTCACTGCCACGACAACATCAGTGTAGGAAAAATCACAATGGAAACTACGAATATCAATACCCATACCGCGGCTACCAACCCCACTGAAGAAAATCTTACCCACCCAAATCCTTCTTTTGAAAATGATATCGCCAAAGCCGTGTCACCCAGCAATGTACCACAGGCGTCAACCAATACTCTTACGCTGCTAGCCGAGCGTCCGCAAGTGGACATTGAACGCGTAGCAACAGGACGGGTAAAGTTGAGCAAAAAAGTGGTGAACCAAACTGTGCAAGTACCTATCACCCTAAGCCAAGAAATACTAGTCATTGAGCATGACTTTGCGCGTGAGCCATTACCAGAAGGTGTACAAATCCACCAGTCCGATAGCGCCCCCATGCAAATCACAATAAATGGCGAAACCGTTACACTCACCGATGAGCCGCTTGAAATTACCCTGTCTCAGCAGGTGGCAGCCGTGCACATTAATACCGTGGTGGCACAGACTGTCCAATTATCCACCCGCGCGGTTGAACATACCCGCCAAATTCCCGTTAACTTACGCCACGAAACGCTTGTGACCGAAGAAGTAACCTTTGACAATCCAAGGGTAATTTCTCGTCACACTATGCCTGTCGACACCGACAATTCGTCTAACTTATAACCGCTGTCTAACTTATAACCGCTATCCAACTGATGAGCGCCAGTGAGTCCATGCTAATGGATTACTTTTGAAAAAATAGGTCTGTGGATAGCAGTTTTATACCATGATTGGGCGTTAGCAGGGATGGCTTGAGCCCCATCATCATGGGGCATGAAACCCCCGTGCCTCTGATAAAGCGGGGCGTTTCATCATTTCCGCTAGCAAGTCTAAAAAACCTTGAATAAATGCAGTATCTTGACTGTGGGTACGCGTGGCGGCATAAAGTTGGCAATAGACCCCCTCGCCTAGCGGACGCGATACCACCCAACCTTTTTTCTCATACTCGCTAACCACCCAGTTGGGCAAAGAAGCAACGCCGCGCTCACTAGCAACTAGCTGAATGAGCATCGCGGTAAGTTCCGTGGTTCTGATTTTGGCGGGCTCCAGCCCCGCAGGCGCAAAAAACTGCGCAATAATATCCAGCCGTTTTTTTTCGACGGGGTAAGCAATCAGCGTTTCGCCCAGTAAATCTTCTGGCAAGATTGGTAGCGGCTTTTGCGCTAATGGGTGCGTGGGGGACAGCACCAAACGGCTTTCATATTGAAATAACGGTAGATAGTTGACCCCTGCCATCGGCAGCTCGCTTGCGGTAATTAATACGTCAATTTCTTCGTCTACCAGCATTTGATGCGGATGGGGTTCAAACCCAGTGGAAAAGTCGAGTTCAACATCTTGCCATTCTTTTCGGTAGCGATTGAGTATGGGCATCAGCCAGTCAAAACAACTGTGGCACTCGGATGCAAGGCGTAGTTGCCCAATTTGCCCGTGGGCTAACCGCTTGATATTTGCCGTGGTACGGGTAAACTGGGGTAATACATTGTCTGCCAGTTTTAATATTTCTTTACCTGCAGGAGTAAAACTAAGCGGCCGCGAACGGCGATTGACCAAACCAACGCCATAGTAGTTTTCTATTTCTTTGAGCTGATGAGATACGGCAGAGGCGGTAACGTATAGGTCTTCAGCCGCAGCGGCTAATGACCCTTGCTCACGCAGGGCGGTGAGCAGCTGTAAGTGACGAATTTCTAACATAGACACACGCTTATGAGGGTGGTGCTAGTCATGAGGCTGATAGCTGACTAACAAGATGATTGGCTAAAATCAATTATTTTAACAAATCATCTTGATAAAATGCAGTCATTTCAACAATTAACCATGATATTTGAAGACATCGGCGCTTAATAACGGTTAATCATCTTGTGGGATCACGATGGGTTCATCTGTAACAAAACGGGTGACCAGTAATTGATCAATTTTATGATGATCAATGTCTACCACTTCAAACTTATAGCCCTCATATTCTACAAAGTCAGCAGGACGCGGGATTTTGCGTAGTTTATACATCATAAAGCCTGCAATGGTTTCGTAATTTTCCCAATCTGGAAAATCATCCATTTCTAAGACGTGTTTTACATTTTCAATAGGCGTGCTGCCGTCAATTAACCACGAGTGTTCATCACGCTGTATGATTTGCTGCTCATCTTCAATCGGCGCTACCCAGTCGCCCATCACTGTCATCATGATGTCAGACAAGGTAATTACCCCCACGACCAACGCATATTCATTCATCACGACGGCAAATTTTTCTTTACTGGAGCGAAAACGGTCAAGCAGCTCAGATAATGTCAGCGTATCTGGAATAATGAGTACGTTGCGAATGGTGGTTTCGTTGAGCAGTATTTGGGATTGGTTACTTAGTAGCTTCACCAAAATATCCTTGGTGTCCACATAGCCAATCACCTCGTCAATGCTATCTTTACATACCAAAAACTTGGAATACGGATAGTTGGCGATTTTTTGACGAATACTATCTTCAGATTCTCGCAAGGTAAAATATACCACATTTTCTCGGGTAGTCATGCTTGAGGGCACATTGCGCTCTTCAAGCTCAAACACGTTTTCGATAAAATGGTGTTCTTGCTTGAGCAAGACCCCCGCCTGGGCACCAGCATCCACCACGGCAGAAACATCATCAAAAGTGATATTTTCTTCTCTTACCATGTTGACTTTAAAAATTCTAAAAATAAGATTTGCTAGCCCGTTGATAATCCACGCCAGCGGCTTAAAGACTTTGATGGACCACAACACAGGCTCAATCACGGTTAACGCCACGCGTTCTGGGTTAATCATGCCAATGCGTTTGGGAATCAAGTCAGCAAACAAAATAAACAACAAAGTGACTAGCACAAACGACATCATAAAACCGATATTATCGAGCATCTTGCCTTGATAAAATGGGGAAATAAGCTCAATAAAATAGGGACGCAGCGCTGATTCACCCACAATACCACCCAAAATTGCCACGGCATTTAACCCAATTTGTGAAGTGGCAAAAAATTCGGCAGAATTTTCTTGTAAATGCAAAATTTTATTGGCGCGATTGTCACCCGATTCTGCCA
>CALAPG010000126.1 GCA_937889485.1 uncultured Moraxella sp.
AGGATATAACTTTTAAAATGAATAACAGCAACAACTTTACTGTTTCTTATATTGAGAATGGCAAGACCTTTACTGAGAGCTATAACTTAGCACCCTAATCTGTCATTAAATATACAAAACCAAGCCTAGTGCTTGGTTTTTTTGATATTTTATCATGAATAAAAACATGACATCATCTAAATGGATTTTATTGGCTAGGCTAGCAGCCATTACCTTGTCAAAAATCGCCTTTTATCATCCAAAACTCTGAATGATAGCTGAGCGTCATTGTTTGTGAGCTAAAATAGCTATAATCAGTAACACACTGATTGCCATCTGCTGACCCAATCGGTTGGCTCACGGGGCAGCTGATGATAGCGCTGCGGCATGATGGGCAAAATGGTCACCAATAAAACTACTGATAAAATAATAACTGTGGTCATAGCCATCTTGCATTCTTAACGTGATTGGATAGTTTGCTTCTTTTGCCGCTTGCGCAAATAGCTCAGGCTTTAGCTGCGCTGCCAAAAATTCGTCCGCGCTTCCTTGGTCAATGAGTAACGGCAATTTTTTGCAATCTGCTGATTGCTTTATCCAAGCCAAGCTATCGTAGTCTGCCCATGTGGCTGTATCATCACCCAGATAAGCACCAAACGCTTTTTGTCCCCAAGGCACTTGTGATGGCGCGACAATCGGTGAAAAAGCCGACACGCTGGAATAGCGTTCAGGGTTACGAAGGGCAATCATTAATGCCCCGTGACCTCCCATGCTATGACCAAAAATACCGCGCTCATTGTTGGCAGGAAAGTGCTGCTCGATTAGCTGGGGCAATTCATCAATGATATAATCATACATCAAAAAATGCGTAGCCCACGGCGCTTGGGTGGCATTGACATAAAATCCAGCCCCTTGTCCCAAATCATACGCGCTATCATCGGCTACGTTATCGCCGCGTGGGCTGGTGTCGGGGGCGACTACGATGATATTGTAATGACTGGCAAACTGGGCAAAGCCTGATTTTTGGATAAAATTTTGCTCGGTGCAGGTAAGCCCCGATAACCAATAGAGCACGGGACACGCTTCACCCGCCAAAGCTTTTGGGGGTAAATAGACAGCAGACGTCATGTCAGTGGTAGTGACCGTGCTGACGTGTTGCCACACCTGTAAATCACCGCCACATAAGCGATGAGATTCGATTTTTTTCATCATTACCACCCCTAAAAATGCAGCACAGAACGGATTGACTTGCCTTCATGCATCAAGTCAAACGCGGTGTTAATGTCCTCAAGCGGCATGGTATGGGTGACAAAGGGTGCCAGCTGAATATCGCCCTGCATCGCCTGTTCCACCATATCGGGTAGCTGAGAGCGACCTTTGACCCCGCCAAATGCCGAACCCAACCAGCGCCGCCCTGTGACAAGTTGAAACGGGCGTGTGGCAATCTCTTGACCTGCACCTGCCACCCCAATAATCACGCTTTGACCCCAACCGCGGTGGGCACATTCTAGCGCAGAACGCATGACATTGACGTTACCAATACATTCAAAACTATGGTCAACGCCCCAGCCTGTCATCTCAACAATCACTTGCTGGATGGGCTTGTCATGGTCTTTTGGATTGACACAATCGGTCGCCCCAAATTCACGCGCCAGCTCAAACTTATCAGGATTGGTATCAATGGCAATGATGCGTCCTGCATTGGCAAGTTTGGCACCTTGGACGACCGCAAGACCAATTCCGCCCAAACCAAATACTGCAACGGTATCACCTGCTTGTACTTTGGCAGTATTTTTGACTGCACCCAGCCCTGTGGTAACCCCACAGCCAAGCAAACACACTTGCTCTGGATTGGCGTTTGGGTTGATTTTGGCAAGGGATACCTCAGCCACCACGGTATATTCACTAAAAGTTGAACAGCCCATATAATGATAAATGGGTTGACCTTGATAGCTAAAGCGAGTAGTGCCATCTGGCATCACGCCCTTGCCTTGGGTGGCGCGCACTGCGACGCATAGGTTAGTTTTATGGCTTTGACAAAACAAACATTCACCGCATTCAGCCGTATAAAGGGGAATCACATGGTCACCAGGTTTGACGCTGGTCACACCTTCACCCACTGCCATCACAATGCCTGCCCCTTCATGCCCCAATACAGCAGGGAATACGCCTTCTGGGTCGTCACCGCTTAAGGTAAAGGCATCGGTATGACAAACCCCCGTATGGGTGATTTTGACCAAGACTTCGCCCTTACGTGGTGGTTCTACGTCAATTTCAACAATTTGTAGCGGCTGGGCGGCCGCAAAAGCGACTGCGGCTTTGGATTTGATGGATTTGGTAAAGTCTAACGGGGTGCTAGTCATGGCATTATCCTTATTATAATGGACAGTAAAAAAGTGACTCCATTATAACGGATTATTGCCTTATCAAACGGCTGTTGGATTGTAATTACGGGTATCACAGCGCCAATACCATCAAAAAACGCCTAGCAAGTAGGCGTTTTTTTTGGTTGCAACGAATAGCTATGCGCTATCAGTCGGCTAGGCAACGCGGCTATCTGCCTTGACCACAGCGATGATTTTGTCTACCACATCGGGTTCTGCCAAGGTAGAGGTGTCGCCTAAACCCTCAAATTCGCCTGCTGCTAGCTTACGCAAGATACGGCGCATGATTTTGCCCGAACGGGTTTTGGGTAAGGCGTCTACCAAATACAGCGAGTCTAGGTTGGCAATGGGACCAATTTCACCGCGAACATGGCGGTTGATTTCGCCTTTGAGCATCTCGGTGGCTTCTTCTCCCGATTTTAAGATGACGTACGCGGCAACGCCTTGACCTTTTAAGTCATGCGGCATACCAACAATGGCAGCTTCTGCCACGGATGGGTGCGATACCAGCGCGCTTTCAATTTCTGCTGTCCCCAATCGATGCCCCGAAACGTTGAGTACATCATCAACCCGACCGGTAATCCAGTAGTGACCATCTTCATCACGGAGTGCGCCATCGCCCGTAAAGTAGGCGCCAGGGTAGGTGCTAAAATAGGTTTCTAAAAAGCGTTTGTGGTCACCCCATACGGTGCGCATTTGTCCAGGCCAGCTGTCTTTGAGGATCAAATTGCCTTCGGCGGCGCCTGTTAATTCATTGCCTTCCGCATCCACAATTGCAGGTTGTACCCCATAAAGTGGGTTCATGGCAGCACCAGGCTTTAGGTCTACGGTGTTGGGCATGGGGGTCATGAGGATGCCGCCTGTCTCGGTCTGCCACCACGTATCTACAATTGGGCAGCGTCCTTCGCCTACCACGTTGTAGTACCAGCTCCATGCTTCAGGGTTGATGGGTTCGCCCACCGACCCTAAGAGACGCAGACTAGAACGGTTAGACTTACGGACATAGTCATCACCTTCTTTCATCATGGCGCGAATCGCTGTTGGTGCGGTATATAATACAGTAATATCATGTTTATCAATGATATGCCCAATGCGCGCCCAGTCTGGGTATTGAGGCACCCCTTCAAACATAACGGTGGTTGTGCCATTGGCAAGTGGGCCGTAAACCACATAGGTATGACCTGTGACCCAGCCTACATCCGCGGTGCACCAAAATACGTCATTGTCTTTGATGTCAAATACATCACGGAAGGTGGATAACGCATAAGTCAAATAACCACCTGTGGTATGTACCACGCCTTTGGGTTTGCCTGTTGAGCCTGAGGTGTAGAGTAAAAATAACGGATCTTCAGCATTCATAGGCTCTGGTGGACAGTCCTCTGATGCGTTGTCAATTAAATTGTGGTACCAAATATCGCGGCGTCCACTCATCGGGATGGATTCACCTGTGCGATACACCACAATTACGTTTTGTACGCATTCAGTGCCGTCATGGTCTAGCGCGCGGTCAACATTTTGCTTGAGGGGGGTGTGTCTGCCACCGCGTACCGATTCATCCGCCGTAATAATGACTTTAGATTGGCTATCAATAATACGGCTGGCTAGGCTTTCTGCCGAAAATCCGCCAAATACCAAGGAGTGCACGGCACCAATTCGTGCACAAGCCAGCATAGCAACCGCAGCTTCAGGTATCATTGGCAAATAGATGGTCACACGATCGCCTTTTTTAACCCCTTTGCGGCGCAGGGCATTACCTAGACGGCAAACTTCTGAATACAACTCTTTGTATGAAATGATTTTGTGCAGTGAAGGGTGGTCGCCTTCCCAAATAATCGCAGGTTTGTAAGGGTTTTCTGCCACGTGGCGGTCAAGACAGCTTACTGATAGATTAAGCTCACCATCTTCAAACCATTTGATGCTAAAATTGTCCAAGTCATAATTGACGTTTTTGATTTTGGTGGGTTTTTTCATCCATTCAATGAGTTCTGCCCGTTTTGCCCAAAATGCTTCGTTATGATCGATAGACGTTTGGTAGGTTTCCGCGTATTTTTGCGGATTGCTGTTGGCTTTGGCGGCAAATTCCGCGCTATGAGGATAGGTTTTCATCATACATTCCTTGTATTTACAGAAAAATTACGGATGGCTTGTCTGTTTGACAGACCCAACGGTGGTAACTTTTTTGGTAGGGCAAGACAATGCCATCCTTGCTATGTGGTATGCCCTTTGGGTTAGTTTGGCAAAAAAAATCGAATTTTGCAATGCACTCTGATGGATTTTGCTATTTTTTATTAAAATAGGCGATATATTGCCCCGTGTTTAGGAAATTTTTCATGGTTATTTCTCAGTCATCTGCCGCATCCGCACCGCTTGAGCCAAGTTATCAAAATGTGGATGTTGACGTTGATGTCGTTGTGTTAGGGGCAGGGGCGTCGGGGCTATTTTGTGCCATGACAGCTGGCAAGCGTGGGCGCCGCGTGTTGGTGCTAGACCATGCCAACAAAGCGGGCAAAAAAATCTTGATGAGCGGCGGTGGGCGCTGCAATTTTACCAATTATGATGTCGAGCCAAAGCATTATCTGGGTGACAATCCGCATTTTTGTAAATCGGCATTGTCACGTTATTTGAATTGGGATTTTATTGGGATGGTGCAACAGCACCAAATTGCTTTTCATGAGCGTGAACATGGGCAATTGTTTTGTGATGAGTCTGCCAATGATATTTTGCAGATGTTATTGATAGGGTGTCGCCAAGCGCAGGTGGCAATTCAGTTAAACACCCAAATTGAGCAAGTTTGTGCGTTGCCAGACAATGCGGGGTTTTTGGTGACAGTTCGTCACAATCATGCAGTTTCAACCATTCGTTGTCAGTCATTGGTGGTTGCCACAGGTGGGTTATCGATACCTACGATGGGGGCGACGGGTTTTGGCTATCAAGTGGCACAGCAATTTGGGCACCAGATTATACCTACTTCGGCAGGACTGGTGCCATTCACGTTTACGGACAAAATTGGCGAGGCACTCAAAGCGTTGGCAGGGATTAGTTTTGAGGTGGTGGCGTTTAATGATCGCATTAGTTTTAAGCTGCCTGTGCTATTTACGCACCGCGGCTTGTCAGGGCCTGCCATGCTGCAGCTATCCAACTATTGGCAAGTGGGTGAGCCTATTTTTATCAATTTGTTTCCATCCATCCACATGGCGGATTTTTTACTTGAGCAAAAAGCGCGATTGCCTAAGCAGCGGCTACGCACGGTGTTTCAGACGCCTTTGGCAGAGAGTGCACTACCCAAAAAGTTGATGCTAACCTTGCAGCAGCTACTGTGGCAAGATATTGCAGAGACTGAGCTTGCTAACATCAAAGATGAACGATTATTGGCGCTTGGCAATCAGCTCAACGCTTGGCGGCTACAGCCTTCGGGGACAGAAGGTTACCGCACCGCGGAGGTGACGCGTGGCGGTGTGGCAACTGATAAAGTATCTTCAAAAACCATGCAAAGCCAGTTGCAACCGCATTTGTACTTTGTAGGTGAGGTGCTAGACGTTACGGGGTGGCTGGGTGGCTATAATTTTCAGTGGGCGTGGGCGAGTGGCTTTGTTGCAGGTGAGGTGGTGTAACAACGTGACTCATTAAGCAAGACAGATAACATCTAATCTGTCTTGCTTGTTTGAGCTATAGAGCTTACTGCCTAATGTACCCTTGCCACTGGCTGCTCAAGGGCATCAGGCAATGGTAAGACAACCAAGCCACTGGCAGCGATATCGTCGGGACGGGCAACAACAAGCGCTTCAAAGCCGCTGTCAGTCGCAACGCTGTTGACCACGTCTACCGCGCCTATTTTTTCGCCAGCTTGCGGGGCAGCACCCGTGCCTGATACCCGATGTAACCAAGCTTTTGGGCTGGCTTTGAAGTACAATCGTGCGATGATTTCTTGTCCTAAATAACAGCCTTTATCATAATCAACGCCACCGCGTTGGTGTAAACGTAATTCTTGGGGTTGCCACAAACCTTGTGTGGCTTTGACAATCCAGCTATTGCCTGTCGCAATACTTAATTGTTGCCACTCGCTACGGTTGTCGGGATTAGCGCTGGTTTCAGCAAAACTTGGTACACCCGCGACAATCACGGGTGACACCACGCGCGGTGCCGATAAGGTCACTTTAGAAAATGCAGCATATTTTTTGATATGTTGGGCAAAATCGTTGGCACAGTCCTCACTAATAACTAGCTGATAATCAGACGCGGCTGTTTTGTTGATCCACAGACCAAATGCCACGCGTCCTTTTAAATTACTAATCGCGGTGGCTTGGTAAGTGGCTGTGAGTTTGGTTACATCACACGTTAACTGCCCTTGTAAAAATTTTTGCGCATCGGCGCCGCTTAGGTCAAATACCACAAAAGGTGTCATAACAATTCTCTGCTTGCAAGGTGATAGGCAAATTGCCAGTTGGCTAAAACTGACAGGGTAGGTGGTCTATTATCATAAAGTTTGGCATAAATAACGCCCCGCTTCAATATGGGCTGTGTATATGGCGGGCTGTGCATATGCATGGGCATTTAGCAAAGCGCTAGATGGTTTACTATATTTTAAAGGTAACATAGCGTATAATAGCGGCGGGATGATGGGTTAATGATTGCGCTTGCCAAAGTTGCCAATTAACGTTGCCAAAATGTCATCGCCATCGCCAAACGAGCTAGCCGCCAATTTTTTATTAGAGTATCCTATGAGCCTACCTGCTTGCCCAAAATGCCACGAAACTTATACCTACCAAGACGGTGATTTATTGATTTGCCCAATGTGTAGCCATGAATGGCAAGCGGGCGAGGCTGAGCAAGAAGCAACCTTAGTGATCAAAGATGCCGTGGGCAATGTGCTACAAGACGGTGACAGCGTGACAGTAATTAAAGATTTGAAGGTAAAAGGCTCATCCACCCCCATCAAAGTGGGTACCAAAGTCAAATCAATCCGCTTGCTGCATGATGCCCCCGATGACCATGATATTGATTGTAAAATTGAGGGTTTTGGTGCCATGAAGCTAAAATCCAGTGTCGTCAAAAAAGCCTAAGATGAATTCCCCAAGCTTTGGTGTGTTTGGTAAGGGGCTACTCAAGAACAATGCGTTGCTTGCCGAGTTTTTGACGTCATATCATGGACGCCCTGCCCAAATACAGCGTATTTATCCGCTTATCTCATCCCTAGATAGCATAGACACCATGCTAGGGTGGGGACGCAAAAAAAGCTATCAGCGAGCCAGTCGTTTTGCCAAGCAGCACGGTCTGAGGATGCTGACTCTTGAAGATGGCTTTTTACGCTCATTAGATAGCGGCAAACACAGTCGCTATGCTTGTAGTATGGTAATTGACCCTATTGGCATCTATTTTGATGCCAAGCAGCCGTCGTTGCTTGAGCAGATAATTGTTGAGCAAACATTGTCTAAAGCAGAACAGCAGCATAGTGGTATGCTATTGCAGCAAATCATGACTGAGCGTTTATCAAAATACAACAGCACCCCAAAATCTGCCACACTCACCTCACTCAATCTTGATACCCATACCCCCCATATTTTATTAATAGACCAAGTGGCAGGGGATCAATCTATCAAAGGCGCGGGTGCTACCAAAAAATCGTTTGCAAATATGCTAAAAGTTGCCAAGGCGCAGCATCCCCATGCCAAAATTTGGGTGAAGGCGCACCCCGCTGGCAAACTTGGTTATCTGACAGCGCTGAGTCTACCGTCAGATGTGCAGGTGATTACTGACGCGGTCAATCCCATTGAGCTACTACAAGCGATGGCAGCGGTGTATACCGTGAGCTCGCACATGGGCTTTGAAGCGCTGATGCTAGGCAAGCAAGTACACTGCTTTGGTGTGCCTTGGTACGCAGGGTGGGGCTTAACCGATGACAGCCACGCCCCAAAAAAACTCTATCAACACGCTTATGAGCGTCGCGGCAAACAAAAACAGCCCAATATCATTGCACTATTTGATGCCTGCTACCGCAAATACAGCCATTATGCCAACCCTGCAACAGGTCGGGCATGTCAGATTGAAGACGCCTTGCAGTGGCTCATCACTAACCGTGACTGGCGCGACAAAACACCCAGCGGGTTGACCGTATACGAGATTAGCCCTTGGAAATATAATTTTGTAAATAATTTTTTGGCTAGTACCTGCACGCGGCTCGAATTTAGCCCACAATTCACCCTAAAAGGGGTGCTCACGCGTCAAGCATTTGCCTACCCTACTTATCTGCCATTTTTGGTATGGGGCTTTGCCAAAAAAACCGCTTTGCATCAAGTATTAGCTGCGCCGCTAGCCCACCAATCGCTTAACAAAGCCACAACACAAGCCACAACACAAGCCGCTACCAAAGCATCGCCTACAATTTGGTGCATGGAAGACGGATTTATCCGCTCCAACGGCTTAGGTGCCAGCCTTATTGACCCGTTATCGGTAGTAATTGACAAAACAGGCATTTACTACAATGCCTTGCAGCCGAGTGACTTAGAGCACTTACTTATTCAGCAGCCACCATTAAATACCCAGCAGCAAAACCGCACACAGGCACTGATCAAGCGATTATTAGATCAGCAGGTGAGTAAATACAATGTTGGCAAACATCAGCCGCTGATCATCTCAGCACCGCATGCTACCGAAAAAATTTTGGTCGTGGGGCAAGTAGAAGATGACATGTCAGTTAAGCTATGTGGCAGCGATATCAAAACCAACTTGCAGCTACTAAAGACCGTGCGCGCTCGTTGCCCACATGCCTATATTATTTATAAACCACATCCTGATGTACAAGCTGGGCTACGTACAGGCAAAATAAGCGCGTCTGAGATGCAGCAGTATGCCAATCAAGTGGTGATGGATATAAGTATGCCACGTTGTCTAGATGCGGTAGATAGCGTGCATACCATTAGTTCATTGACAGGGTTTGAAGCACTGCTACGAGGGCTTTCGGTCACCTGTTATGGTTTTCCGTTTTATGCAGGTTGGGGGCTAACACATGACGTTGCCCAGGGGCAAAGCGCACAGCAAATAACCGCACGGCGCCAACGTCAGCAGCCCCTTAACCTGACAGAACTGGTCTATTGCACACTGATTCAATACCCACTTTATCACTTACCCAACCAATATGGGCTAGCACAAGTGGAAGCCGTGATTGATTTTTTGTACCCAACCGAGCAGCCGTCTGCGCATACCAAGACAATTCATGCCCTCGCCCAACAAGCAATCAAACAGACTAAGCTTGGCTTAATGAAAGCACGTCACCACGTTGTTAGCCGCTTGTTACATTCAGATAAAAGACAAAACCTACGCAAATGATTATGATGCGGCAATATATTGATACAGCGTGTGATAGCTTATAGTTTGCAAATAAATGTCATGAAATTGGCATCAAACCTACAATTTTTTTTATTATTAGTGATGAGAAGGGTTAAGAATGGCAGCATCCATGCGTCGTCTATTGACGCACAAACACATTCTATTAATCCAAGGCAAAATGGGCTCTTTTTTTAGCCGATTTTCGACGTTTTTACAATCTCAAGGGATTATTGTTAGTAAGATTAACTTGAATGCGGGTGATGCGTTTTTTTATCGCCATACTGAGCATGTCTATAATTATAAAGACAAAATTGACAATTTTTCGCCATATTTAGCCAACCTCATTCATGATGAGCACATTGACGCGGTGGTCTGTTTTGGTGATTGTCGTCCCCACCATGCTATTGCCTCACAAGTGTGCAAACGTGATCAAATTTCGTTTTTTGTGTTTGAAGAGGGTTATTTGCGCCCTGATTATATCACGTTGCAAGAAGATGGCATTAACGGCTATTCTACCCTTGATGTTAGTAATATCAAGACCTTAGCGCGTGCCAATGCCAAGCCTTTGTTTACCGACAATCGTTTTTATCGGTTGTGTTTTTCCGCCATTGTTTATTATGTGGTTGCTCGCGCCAAGCAGCATGAATATCCGCATTACAGCCACTATCGTGGCATGAGTGCGTGGCAAGAGGCGATCACCTGGATCAAAGCGCCTTTTTTAAAAGCGCGTGGCTATCTACCTGACAAGATGCTTGAAAAAAAGCTACACCACGAACTTAACAACCAGTTTTTTTTGGTGAGCCTACAAGTTTATAATGACTCACAAATTACTTTTCACAGTGATTATCTTGATATTATTGATTTTATTGAAGAAGTTATTGTCAGTTTTTGTCAATATGCCGATAGCAAGGTGCATTTGGTGTTCAAGCATCATCCGCTTGACCGTGCCCATCGCCAGTATGGGGTTTTGATTGAGCAGTTAGCAAAAAACCATGGCATCCAACATCGGGTGCATTACGGTTGTGATATGCACTTACCTACGTTAATCAAAGATAGTCTTGGTATGATTACCATTAACAGTACCACAGGGCTACAATCCATTTATCACCGTAAACCCACCAAAACCATGGGGCGCGCTATCTACAATCTTGAAAAGTTGACCGATCAGCAGCCGCTGGATGCGTTTTGGCAGCAGCCCACCGCCCCCGATCATCGGTTTTATCAGCAATTTCGTGAATATTTGATTGAACAAACCCAATTAAATGGCTCATTTTATGGCAAGTCACCTTGGAAAGATCATTATTTAGCGGATAATCTTAAATAAGTGCCACGCATTTGGCGATAATGATAGGTTAACCGCCCCAATAAATTTTGTAGGTGATTGCAGAAAAATACGTTACAATAAGGCTATTTTTCTCAAAAAATATTCATGAACTTCATTGTTAGTAGGTAATTGTGACTGCTTTAACTCATATCCGTAATTTTTCAATTATTGCCCATATCGACCATGGTAAATCGACGTTGGCTGACCGTATTATCCAAATGTGTGGTGGTCTGCAAGAGCGTGAAATGCAGGCACAAGTACTCGACTCTATGGATATCGAACGCGAACGTGGTATCACCATTAAAGCGCAGTCAGTGACCTTGTATTACAATCACCCAAATGGCGAAAAATACCAGTTTAACTTTATTGACACCCCAGGTCACGTGGACTTTTCTTATGAAGTTTCTCGTTCTTTGGCAGCTTGTGAAGGGGCGCTGCTAGTGGTGGATGCCGCGCAAGGCGTGGAAGCCCAATCAGTTGCGAACTGTTATACTGCCATCGAACAAGGGCTTGAGGTCTTACCTGTCCTTAACAAAATTGACTTGCCGCAAGTTGACCCAGAGCGAGTGATTCAAGAGATTGAAGACATCATTGGCATTGAAGCGATGGAAGCGCCTAGAGTATCCGCCAAAACGGGCGTGGGTGTAGATGACCTATTGCAAGCGATTGTCGAAAAAATTCCTGCCCCTGTGGGCGATAGAAATGCACCACTGCAAGCCTTAATTATTGACTCAT
>CALAPG010000127.1 GCA_937889485.1 uncultured Moraxella sp.
AACATGGCGCAAAACTGCAAGAAAAGCCGCGGGTAGCAGCACCAGAAGATGTCAGCTTGCTATTAGAGCGTGACGTATATCCGCTATTGGCACAACAACATATTCATCGACTAACGGGCGTTATCAGCCAAACCCCCAGCGTTTTGGTCAATACCATGGTGCAAAACCTCGCTGCCACGGTTCCTATTGAGCATTATTGGCTGGCAGGATTTGACCCATTGCAGCCAAGCCAAAACTTTGCAGGCAGTGAGGCGAATGTAGCTAGTAAGCCATTAGCAGCCCAAATATCTGCCCAAAGCTGCAAAGCAGGGCAGCAATGGCAGCACCATCAATTACAACTAAAAGCCATTTCTGGCTGGCAATTATCCCTTGACATACCGCAGCCACAAAGGCTGGCAAGCCAAACATGCTTGATTGAAATAACTCATCAACCGCCAAAATCTCAGCCATATCGGGCGCTGATCTTGGCAGGTAGGAGTCCCTTGTCGCTACAAATGAGTGAAAAAATGTGTCTGTTGGCAAAAAGCGATTTACTCATTCAGCCCTACCAAACCCCGATCACATCGGAAGGGCTCAGTACTGTGCAGCCAACACTTGTCCATGTGGTGTCGGGGCGAACGGACTACCAAAACCTTAATGAAGATAGCACGCTGCAGCTACTACAATGGCAAAACCGCTTGCCTTTTACCACGATCGTCAGCAGTGGGGCGGTTGGCAAACAATTGTATCAGCTAACAAACGTTCAGCCTACCAGTGACGATTCACAAACACGTCACTGATTGAATTTTGCAGGGCAAGCGCCTATTATGAACCCTTAATCATCACTCATAAGGAATGTTTATGTCAGATAATTGGCCACCCGATCCAAACCAATCTTTTGAACCCAAAAAACCTGCTGCACCTCAGCCCCCTTATGTATCCAAAGATTCCACGCCACCATACGTTGGGCAAGAATGGCAACTACTTGAAAAAACCCTTATGGCAAGTATTGTTGAACAGCGCCGCGCCAGACGTTGGGGGGTGTTTTTTAAACTGATTACACTGGGTTATGTCTTATTATTTGGCACATTAATGGCAAAAGGCTGTAGTGGCACGCCAAAAAACAGCATGAGTGATATTGCCATGACCAAACCGCATCTAGCGGTGGTGGAGGTAAAGGGGGTCATCAGCAGCGATAGCGAAGCCAATAGCCAAGCTATTAGTGAAGCGTTGACAGAAGCGTTTGATAATGACCAAGCCAAGGCAGTGGCACTGCGTATCAACTCGCCAGGGGGCTCACCTGTGCAGTCTGATGAGATATGGCAAACCATGACCGACCTACGTAAAGCACATCCCGACAAAAAACTCTACGCCGTCATTGAAGATATGGGGGCATCGGGCGCCTATTATATCGCTTCAGCTGCGGATGAGATTTGGGTGAATCCCTCAAGTTTGGTAGGCTCAATTGGCGTCATTATGCCAAGCTATAACGTACAAGGGCTGATGGACAAATTAGGCGTCAAAGACGGAACCATGACGGCAGGCGAGCACAAAGATATTTTAAGTATGAGTCGTCCATTAACTGAGTTTGAACGTGGACACGTACAAGGGGTGCTAGACAATACCCACACCCACTTCATTAATGCGGTCAAACAAGGTCGCGGCAACCGTCTAAAAAACCCAGACAGCAACCAGTTATTTTCAGGATTGTTTTGGAGTGGTGAACAAGCCATCAATTTAGGCTTGGCGGATAAAAAAGGCGGTATTACTGCCCTTGAAAAACAGCTAAAAGTTGACAATGCGGTGGCCTATAACCCCGAAGATCCTTTTAAAAAGGTATTTGGCAAATTTGCCACGCAAGTGGGCTATGGTTTGGGCTCAACTTTGTCAAAAGGCGTCACCCATGAATTGACCTATGCCAGTAGCGACAAGGGAATGCAGTAAATGATGACCACACCCGTGCCGTCAACCAAGCCATTAATTCATTTTGCCCATGCTAATGGCATCCCTTCAAAGACGTATACGTATCTATTTGAGCTATTGCGTGATGACTTTGAGGTGGTTTTTGTACCTGCACTGGGCGTTGACCCACGTTATCCTGTGGATAATCATTGGCGGCAACTGACCCAGCAAATCATTGACAGCATTCGCCATTATCTGCACGAGCGCCCTCACACCCAAGTCATTGGTCTTGGTCACTCGTTAGGGGCGTTATGTACGTTACAAGCCAGTTACCAAGCGCCTGAGCTATTTCGGCAAGTGATTACCCTTGACCCGCCACTTATCCATGGGCGTTATTCGATGGCATTGCACTGGGCAAAGCGCTTTAATCCTGCATTGGTTGATAAGTTAACGCCTGCGGGGTTATCAAGCCGCCGCCGTGATAGCTGGTCAAGCCGTGAGGTAGCGTATGCCCATTTGCGGCATAAGCCATTTTATCGTCAATTTGATGAGCGTTGTTTTGCTGATTTTATCAAGTATGGGCTTACCGACACCGCGGAGGGAGAGGTGACATTGACCATTCCTAAGGCAGTTGAAGTGGCAGTGTTTCGCACTAACCCGTCGTTATATTGGCGAACGCCTCGTTACCCGCCTGCTATGCCAGTAAAACAAATAATTGGCAAAGACAGTTTGTTTATGCAGCGTGGTTTTCCCACCTTGGTCAAACGCCACATGGGCATTGATTTTGAGGTACACGAGGGTGGGCATATGTTCCCACTAGAATACCCACAAAGTACAGTGGCGCGTATCAAGGCATTAATTGCTGAAGCGGCGAGCTCTTAGGGCAAAACAGGCGCTATACTGTGTTTGTTGGCGGTTCTTACCTCATTATTTTTTTAAGTATTTCAATAAGGTTGCTAGTTTGCACAATCCTTCCTTACAGCTAAACTCCCCCGTCTATAATTTACCCAGCACTCTGGTACTCACCGTGGTGATATTAATGGTGTTCTTTGCCAGTCAGCTCATGGGTGTGGTACTATTTGCGCCGTGGATACTGCCAAATGCTGCCTCGCTTGACTTGGCAACTACCATTACGATGGGGAGTGAAAATGGCACAGTGATGAGCTTGGCATTGGGTTTTACCTTGCTGATGGTAGTGGGCTGCGTGGGTGTGTTTATTCAAAAAAAATCCAGTAATATCAAAGATTATTTGGCAATACGGTGGTTTAGCCGCCAGCATCTATTGATTGGGGTGATGTGGTTACTCATTCTCAATGTGCTGATTAATGCGGTGACGGTATGGCTAGACCGTGAGCCGATGCTGTTTATGGACGGCTTGGCACAGTCTGCACAGCCGCTGTGGCTACTGGTGATTGCCATGGTGATATTTGCGCCAGTTTATGAAGAGGTAATGTTTCGCGGCTTTTTATGGACGGGACTAGCCAGTAGTCGACTGGGGGTATGGGGCGCAAGCCTAATTAGTAGTCTGGTATTTGCGCTGATTCACCTTCAGTATGGCGTGGTTGAGTGGATGGGGGTGTTTTGTTTGGCGGTGGTGTTTAGCTATGCGCGGCTATTATCAGGCTCGTTACTATTGCCTATGCTGCTGCATATGCTCAACAATGGGCTAGCCATGTGGCAATATCTTGGCAACAGCTAGCCATGACATCTGCATAATTTTGCTATTTGTCTTGCCTTTTAACTGACTCATTGGCAAGAAAAAAGCAAGACAAAAGACGGTAAAATAAAAAGGCGGGGTCAAATCAGACCATTATTTGCCAAAACAGCCTCACCTGCTGCACGTACTTGCGCTAGGCTCAGCTGTTTTTGACCGCTCAGGGCTTGACGCCATTTGCGGCTACCTGTGAGCCCCTGAAATAGACCCAAATAGTGGCGCATAATCACCGTCAACGGTGTGCCGCGCTGGTCAGATTCTGCCAAAAATTCTAAAAGCTGATAAAAAATTTGCCCTCGCGTTGGTATCGCTTCACCCCACAATGCCATGGCTTCTGCCAAAATATAAGGATTGTGATAGGCTTCTCGCCCAATCATCACCCCATCCACGTACTGTAGATGTTGTTTGATGTCACAGAGGGTGGTAATGCCACCGTTAATTTCTATTGTTAAATGGGGAAAATCTTGTTTTAAACGGTACACGTCTTCATAGCGTAGTGGCGGAATTTCGCGATTTTGTTTTGGGCTTAGCCCCTGCAGCCAAGCGGTACGCGCATGGACAATCACATGGTCGCAGCCTGCACAGGCAATATGCTGCACAAAATCTGCCATAAAATCATAGCTATCAAAGTTATCAATCCCAATACGATGCTTGACGCTCACAGGGATGCTCACTGCCTCACGCATTGCCGTGATGATATCTGCCACTAGCGCGGGCTCTGCCATGAGGCATGCGCCAATTTTATAATGCTGCACCCGATCAGACGGGCAGCCCACATTGAGGTTGATTTCATCATACCCATAGGCTTGCCCCAACTTGGCGCACTGGGCAAGCTCATTGGGATTAGAGCCACCAAGCTGTAGCACCAGCGGATGCTCACTAGGATAATAACGCAGCTGATAATCCGTATCGCCTTGCAAGATGGCAGAGGTGCTAATCATCTCCGTATATAAATAAGTATGCGGATTAAACAACCGTGCAAAATAACAAAAATCGCGGGTACTCCAGTCTATCATAGGCGCAGTAGAGAGAC
>CALAPG010000128.1 GCA_937889485.1 uncultured Moraxella sp.
CGCCCTGCCATCGTTGTATTACTGGGTGCCAATGACTCCAAAACCCGCTGGAGCGATGCAGAAAATATCATTGCCAATCTGAGTATGCGCCGTTTTACCTAGACGCACAGCCTACGTGGATATAACCAATAGGGGTATAAAAAAAGCAAGGTTGATACCTTGCTTTTTTAATTTGCTTTAATCTAATTTTGTCTCAAGGGTTATTTTGCATGTTTCATACAAGTGGTAGCAAAAGGCACCGCTTCAAGTCGTTCTGCCTCGATGGGTTCGCCACTAACTGCACAAACCCCATACGTGCCATTTTCGATACGATAAAGCGCATTATTGACTAGCTCAAGGTTTTGTTGTGCTTCCACCAATAAATTTTTTCGCACATTATTTTGTTCATTGATTACCGCTTGGTCATCCCAATCTTGTGTCATATCGGTATCTGGGTTTTGTAGGTCGTGCTCAATTTTTTGTGCACGAGTTTGGTATTCTTCTTTTAGTGCCAATAATCGCTGTTTGGCTTTATCGGTGTCAATCATAATCACTCCAGTTATTTTTGCAAAAAAAGCAGTCCAGCTAGACTATCCAAAAAAATAAAAGTCTCAACGATTTTTTAAAATCGTTTTAGCTAGCTTAGCACCAAGTGGGCAATTTATAAAGACAAATATTGCCATGAATGACAAACAGTCGTTTTTCAAAAAAACCAAAGTATGGTAAGCTAGCGCACAATAGCTTAAGTGCTTGGGCGCGCGGTTTTTTACAAGATTTAGCGCCTATTTGAGGCAGAGCATATCTGTCTAGGACGTCTGAGCCTAGGCCGTCTTGGCGATAGCTGTTTTTGCCCAGATAGTAATATGGCTCAAAATTGGTCACACTGTAGGCTTTTTTTACTGACAAAATACCATTTAGTTTTGATTTAGAGGGTTACTTATGCAATTTGCTCGTTTAAAAGATATTGATGTTGCTGGCAAGACGGTTTTGATTCGTGAAGATTTGAACGTCCCTATCAAAGATGGCAAAGTGGCGAACGATGCTCGCTTAAAAGCCAGTTTGCCGACCATTCAATTGGCATTAGACGGCGGTGCGGCAGTTATTGTGTGCTCACATCTTGGTCGCCCAGACCCTTCAAATCCTGAGGCAAAATACTCGCTGCAACCTGTGGCAGATTACCTAACCCAGGCTTTGGCACAGCCTGTTATGTTAGTCACGGACTACATGCAAAACGCGGTTGCCGTTGCTCCTGGACAAGTGGTACTCTTAGAAAACGTGCGCTTTAACGCGGGTGAAAAGAAAAATGATAGCACCTTAGCCCAGCGCTACGCAGACTTATGTGATGTGTTTGTCATGGATGCGTTTGGCACCGCGCACCGCGCCGAAGCCTCAACAGAAGGCGTCATTGCAAAAGCCAAACAAGCCTGTGCAGGCCCATTGTTAGCTGCAGAATTAGATGCACTTGCCAAGGCATTGGACAACCCCGAAAAGCCCATGTTGGCGATTGTGGGGGGCTCTAAAGTTTCTACCAAGCTTGAAGTACTCACCTCATTGGCAAAAATTTGTGACCAAATCATTGTGGGTGGCGGTATCGCCAATACTTTTTTGGCGGCAAAAGGTATTAACGTGGGTGCGTCACTGTGTGAACCCGATATGCTAGAAACCGCCAAACAAATCATGGCACAAACACAAGTTTTGTTGCCCACAGAGGTGGTCGTAGCAGACAAATCACAGGTCAACTTTGACGACTTTTTTGGCTCGTTAGCCATTGCCGATGCGCTAGTAAAACCCGTAGAAGCGTTGGGTGACAATGATATGATTTTAGATATTGCCCCAGACAGCGCCAAAGTAATGGCAGCAGCAATCAAAAATGCCAAAACTATCCTATGGAACGGCCCTGTTGGCGTCTTTGAAGACGACAAATTTGGACAAGGTACCCAGATTATCTCTCAAGCAGTTGCTGCAAGTGAGGGCTTTAGTATCGCGGGGGGTGGTGATACCTTGGCTGCTATTGACAAATACCAAGTGGCAGATAAAGTAAGCTACACCTCAACGGGTGGTGGTGCCTTCTTAGAATTTGTAGAAGGCAAAACCCTGCCTGCGGTTCATGCCCTCACTCAACATGCTAATTCATAAGTGGCTGCTTTCTAGCTATCTCTAGCTTCTGTCTTGATAGACGCTTTACTTATATAAATGCCTTAAAAAGCAGAGCTTTAAAAAGTAAATGTTTTAAATCATGGTGCAACCGTTTATTATCATAGCCTTAGCATAGGCTTTGAGCTAACGGCGGCACCAATTTTTTTGTAATATCATGCCAGACCCTATCAATCATACTGGGCTATGTAATGTTGGGTTAATATTTGTTGTGACAAGTTTGCAATCAATTGTCAGACCAAAAGCTTAACGCTAATATATTATGTAAGTATGTATACCCATATTGAATTGACAACATTCGAGGACACGATATGTTAAAACGTAATGCAATTTTAGCAACTTTGGTTGCCGCCCTAGCAGTTACCGCCTGTAGCAAAAAAACTGAAGAAGCAGCAGCAAATGGTCAACCTGAAGCAGCAGCAAGTGCAGCAGGGCAGGACATCAAAAACAACACTGCAAGCGCTGTTGATGCCACCGCAGACGCAGGTCAAGCTGCCGCCAGTGCAGTAACTACAGGTGCAGTTGTGGCACAAGGTGCCGCCATCAACGCCACCGAGGCCGTAGCAAATGGCGCTGCCAAAGCAACCGAAAACGTTGCATCTGCAGTAGCGACAGGGGCAAATAAAGTAGCCGATGGTGCCCAAGCCGTTGCTAACGATGCCGCTAACAGCCACACGGATATCCAATCAACCAGCAATATCCCCGAAAAACAAAAGTACTAACATCTAAAGTGTGGCAGCGACCCTCTGCCAGCAAATATACCGTAGTACCAAAGCCCCATCCCATGATTGGGGCTTTTTTGTAGCCCTGCCAATAGGCACAAGCAAGCGAAATACGATTTAATTTATAGCACAGTTCTGTTATACTCAAGCGCTATGAAACCCTGTAAAACCTATGGTAAAATATTGTTAAAAATATTTCACACGCAGACTTAATTTGACGAAGAGAAAGTAATATGGCTTTGATTTCCTTGCGACAGCTACTAGATCATGCAGCAGAAAACAACTACGGTGTCCCTGCTTTTAATGTAAATAACTTAGAACAAATGCGCGCTATTATGCTGGCAGCGGATGAAACCAACTCGCCTGTTATCGTGCAAGCAAGTGCAGGTGCTCGTAAATACGCGGGTGCGCCTTTCTTACGTCACTTGATTTTATCAGCCATTGAAGAATGGCCGCATATCCCCGTGGTTATGCACCAAGATCATGGTACTAGCCCCGCTGTCTGTCAGCGCTCTATTCAGCTAGGTTTTTCATCAGTTATGATGGATGGCTCGCTAAAAGCTGATGGCAAAACCCCAGCAGATTATGACTATAACGTCGCAGTTACTCGTGAAGTGGTCAAATTATCGCATGCGTGTGGCGTGTCTGTAGAGGGCGAAATTGGCGTATTAGGTAGCCTAGAAACAGGCATGGCAGGTGAAGAAGATGGCGTAGGCGCAGAAGGTGTCCTAGACCATTCACAGCTTTTGACCAGTGCCGATGAAGCCGAACAGTTTGTTAAAGATACCCAAGTAGATGCGCTCGCAATTGCCGTAGGTACTAGTCATGGGGCTTATAAGTTCACCCGTCCACCCACCGATGATATTTTATCCATTGCGCGTATCAAAGAAATCCATGCCCGTATTCCCAATACCCATTTGGTCATGCACGGCTCTTCTAGCGTGCCACAAGAATGGTTAAAGGTCATCAACGCCCACGGTGGTAACATCGGCGAAACTTATGGCGTTCCTGTTGAGCAAATTGTAGAAGCCATCAAACATGGGGTGCGTAAAGTCAATATTGATACTGATTTACGCTTGGCATCAACGGGGGCAATTCGCCAGTTTTTGGCAGAAAACCCAGCCGATTTTGACCCACGCAAATACCTTGCTAAAAGCATTGACGCCATGAAAGCAGTGTGTGTTGAACGTTATATGGCATTTGGTACCGCTGGCAATGCCGATAAAATTCAGCCATTGAGCCTTGAAAAAATGGTAGATTTTTATCAATAAACGCACTGTAGCTTTCTGTCATATAATATGATGAGGTGACAAGCAACACGTAGTGGGGTGGGACAACCTAGGTTTCCCGCCTTTTTTATTATGTATTGATATCATGTGTTAATATCATAAACAAATACCCTATAAAATTGGAGAATACGGCAACGATGATAGGAATGATTCAAGGTCAAGTACAGCATCTTATGGCGCCTACCGTCATTGTGATGACAGCGTCGGGTATCGGCTATGAAGTGGAACTGCCATTAAATGCTTTTTGCCAAGTCTCACATCAGCAGTCAATCACGCTTTGGACGCACTTGGTAGTGCGAGAAGATGCACATTTATTGTTTGGCTTCTTAAATCATGAAGATCGCGAAGTTTTTCGGCTATTACTTAAAGTCAATGGGGTTGGGGCAAAAATGGCGCTTGCCATGATGTCCACAGTGAGTTTGCAAGAGTTACAGCAATATGTGGCAAGTGGTGACGAGGTAGCCTTAACGCGCATTCCAGGCGTGGGCAAAAAGACAGCGCAGCGGTTAATTGTAGAGCTAACAGATAAGCTCCAGCATTTGGGTGCCGCTGCTGATTTGCTAACCGACCAGCCGATGCACCATGATAGTAGCCATGAAGCCCTTATTGTCGCGGAGGTAGAAGCAGGACTGATTGCGCTAGGCTATCGAGATAAAGAAGCACAAGCCGCCATCAAACTTGCAAAATCTACCATTTATGAACCTTTGACCACCCAAAACTTGCTCAAAGCGGCCCTCCGTAATTTGGCGATTGGCTAAAATGGGTCATAAAAAAGCGGTGAATGATCACCGCTTTTTTAGTGGCTTGATTTGTGGCTCTATTGATGTCCTGTGATAGATGCCCTGTGTAGGCGCCTTTATTATTGACCAAATTGACCAGGCTCTAGGCACTAGACATTTTCTGGTTTAGGCTTCGGGGCATTAGTAAGTAGCTGGCTTTCAAGATAATGAATATTTTGCGCTTGACGGCAAAAGTCAGCATCTTGAAGAATGACATCTCGATGCAGCGGCACGTTGGTCTTGATGCCTTCAATCACCACTTCGGACAGGGCACTGCTCATAGATCGGAAGAGCGTCGTGTAGGGAAAGAGTGTC
>CALAPG010000129.1 GCA_937889485.1 uncultured Moraxella sp.
AACATCGCCTGCATCTAAGATTTGGTTAAAATCTGCCATGAATATTTCCTTTTTGTGGGTGAAAAATTGTTTAAATTGCCATATTAATCGGCTAAATTATAGCAAAGTGTAGTGGTTTTCTCTATTTTTTCCAAGCAGTGATTGCCTTGAGATTGTGCATAATGTTAGGCACGTTTGGAATTTGTGATCGTTTAGCGCCTTGTTTGGTGGATTTAAGGTTCTAAAAATAGCATTTTATCTTTGAACATACATTCTTCAAATACGGGACATTTGCCACAGTCGGGTGTGCGCGCTTTACAGGTATAGCGTCCGTGTAAAATTAGATAATGATGGGCATCTAACATAAATGCGGTTGGTATGCGCGCTATCAGTTTATCTTCTACTTCTCGTACGTTTTTGCCTGTTGCTAGCCCTGTACGATTACCCACCCGAAAAATATGGGTATCCACTGCCATCGTAGGCTGCCCAAACGCGGTGTTGAGTACGACGTTGGCGGTTTTTCGTCCTACCCCTGCTAGGCTTTCGAGGTCGGCTCGGTTGCTCGGCACTTGGCTTGCAAATTTTTCTACTAAATCTTGGCAGCATTTGATGACGTTTTTGGCTTTGCTATTGTATAGCCCAATGGTTTTGATATAGGGCTTGAGCCCCTCTTCGCCCAAATCCAACATGGCTTGTGGGGTGTTGGCAATTGGAAAAAGTTTGGCAGTGGCAAGGTTAACGCTGACATCGGTGGCTTGGGCAGATAATATGACAGCAATGAGCAGTTCAAAGTCACTGTGGTAGTTGAGCTCGGTTTCGGGTCTGGGGATGGCGTGCGCCAGTTTTTGAAAAAAAGGCAATACGTTTTTGTTGGGCATCCGCCTTGAGGGCGGGGTTTTTGCGGTTTTGTGTTGCACAGTTAATGCCATGATAAATCCTTAGATATATGTCTACCTAATCAATCTGTGATAAGTTTTGCTAGATAATATCGCTGTAAAATGATGCATTTGAAGGCATTAGCTTGAGGCATCGTGTTCTAGTGATTGTAAGGCTTGTTCTAGCGCGTCAAGTTGTTGCTGTTTGGTTGGATTGGCACGGACAGCTAGCTGCTTTTGTAGCTTTTTGATTTGGGTACGAAGTTTTGCTGCTTCAATGGTATGCTTGGCTTGATTTTCGCTGATATCAATAGATACGTCATTGAGTTTTGCTTGTACCATGCTGACTACAGGTCTAGCGTTGGTGTTGTCGTTGACTTGGTTTTCAATCCGCGATAGATGCGCATAATAGCGCCCACGTAGGTTGTCTTGCTCGCTTAAGCGCTGGTCTTCATTGAGGGTGCGCGGGTATGCGACAAGCTCGATACAGTCCACAGGGCATGGTGGCAAGCATAGCTCACAGCCTGTGCACAGGTCGGTAAAAATTGTGTGCATACGTTTGCCGCTACCGATGATGGCATCTACAGGACAAGCGGGAATACATTTGGTACAGCCGATACAGTCTTCTTCTCGAATCACCGCGCGTACTTCCATCGGGCGCCCTGTATTGGCGTCGGTTTGCCATTTTGAGGGTTCAGCCGTGAGGGTTGGGCGGTGCAGCAGTTGGGCGATTTGGTCGGCAACTAACTGCCCACTAGGGACGCATTTATTATGCGGTTCGCCCTCTTTGACAATGGCAGTAGCATACGGCAGACAGCCATCTACATGCCCACACAGACCGCATTGGGTTTGCGGCAACATCTTGTCAATAGCAATGATCAGCTGCTGTTGTGATACGCTAAGCTGAGAAATTTCTAATGCATCAAATAAGTTAGGCAGTGTGATAACGGGCAATTTTACAACAGAGTGGCTAACAGTCATGGCTTGGCAATTA
>CALAPG010000130.1 GCA_937889485.1 uncultured Moraxella sp.
GTGTGACTGGAGTTCAGACGTGTGCTCTTCCGATCTTGGGCAGAGCCCAATTTTAATTTTAGCCAAATTTTATTTGAGAGTGTGTCGGCATACAGTACTGCTGGTCTGAGTTTGGGCATTACGCCTGATCTGACTCCTTTTAGCAAATTGGTGTTGGTGGCTTTGATGTTTATAGGGCGGGTGAGTGCGCTCACAATTTTAATTGCCTTGTTTAATCGGCTGCAACATCAAAATTATCGCTATCCCAGTGAAGAAATTATCATCAATTAGTAGGAGTGGTTATGAGATACATTATTGTGGGTTTGGGCAATTTTGGCGCTTCTTTGGCGGTGACTTTAACCAGTCAGGGGCATGAGGTGATTGGCATTGATGTCGATATGGATAAAGTGGATCATTATAAAGAATCGGTGTCACACACTATTTGTATGGATTCTACCAATGAGCGCGCGGTATCGGGTTTGCCGATTGATAATACCGATGTAGTATTGATTACTATTGGTGAGGATCAAGGGCAAAACGTGATGGTCACCGCGTTATTCAAAAATTTGAACGCCAAGCGCTTAATTAGCCGCGCCATCAATCCTTTGCATCAAAAAGTGTTAGAAGCGATTGGCGTGGATGATATTATTGAGCCTGAATATGAAGCTGCCACGCATTGGTCCAAAAAACTATCGTTGCATGGGATTATTGACTCGTTTGAGCTTAGTAAAGACTATAGCATTGTTGAAGTCAAAACACCGCCTGCTTTTTATGGCAAAACTGTGGCAGACCTTGATTTAAAAAATTTATTTAATGTGATGCTGCTTACCACCATTTCTTTTCACAAAAGCCAATTTGGGTTTGGTAAAGGACAAGACAAAACGGTCATCAATGGGCTAGCAAGCCCTGATACTGTGATTCAGCCTGATACGCTGCTGGTGCTGTTTGGCGAAACCCAAGACCTCAAACGACTGTTTAAGCATATGCAAAAGTAAGCCCTACCGTCACCTTTGCCAAAATTCCCCGAGGATAAACTTGCCCACTGCCTAGCATCTCCAATGCGCTGCGACAATATGTCGCAGTGACAAGCGTTTGATCATCGATATAATGTTACAGAATATTTACAATTGAGCCAATACAAGCCCAGTTGTGTTAAAGATGCGCGATGATAGCACTTGTAACTTGATACGATAAAAAGCGGGATGGGCGGTATGCCGTTACTAAAAATAGTGGTTGAATACATGGTTTTGGGGCTGCTGCTAGCCCTTAGTATGCTTGCGCTAACGGTAGCGCTTGAACGGTTACGTTTTTATCGCACCCTTGTGGTTTCGCAATACCAAAGCCGTGCCAAATTACAAAAACATCTCACTCACCGTTTGACGATTATCAGCTCGATTGCCAGTAATGCCCCTTATATTGGGCTCCTAGGCACGGTGCTAGGTATCATGTTTACCTTTCAAAGCCTAGGTGACAGCGGCAATATGGATGTTAAATCTATTATGACGGGGCTCGCATTTGCCCTCAAAGCCACTGCCATGGGCATTGCCGTGGCGATTCCTTGCGTGTTTCTCAATAATTTATTAGGTCGCCGCGTGCGAGA
>CALAPG010000131.1 GCA_937889485.1 uncultured Moraxella sp.
AAAATACAAATCGTAAATTGTGCCATACCGTTATAACATGTTAAGGTAATTTGGCATCTTTTACGGTACCTCTCTTATTGTCAATAGGCTGCCTATACCCAGCCCATTCATGCTGCCACCCAAGGAGCCGATATGACAGCCTCATCCACACCTACCACCACAGCCAGCCCTGCCGTAGCCACACCGCAAGCAGCGGATAACTTTGAAGCCAATCTAAGCTACGCGCTGCTTAACCAACAAAGCCAACTACGAGAACAATCAAAGGTTTCTAAAAAGCGGGGCTTATTGATTTTGGTAAACGGCATGGAGCATTCTGGCAAAGGGGACGCCGTAAAGGCATTAACTGAGTGGATGGACGCGCGCTACATTAAAGTACATGCCACCATGGGGCAGCACCCAAGCCGTCATCAGCCCATTTGGCAGCGTCACACCCTGCAACTTCCCCGCCATGGTGAAATTGCCATTTATTTTGGTAACTGGTACGCCGACCTTATTCGCTATGTATTTGACAGCGGCAAACACCTTGATAACAAGCGTTTACGCCAGATGATTGAGGACATTGAGGCATTTGAACAAGACTTGGTCAACAACCACACCGACATTATCAAATGCTGGTTTTCTGTGGAAAATAAAACCCTCAAAAAGCGCTTGCAAGACGCTAATCCCACCCTCAAACAATTATATTATGTCAACTGGTTTTGCAAAAAAGACCGTCAGCGGTTTTACCACTTTGGCGGCAAACTCCTCAGCTTACAACCGCATTGGCATCACATTGACGGGCAAGACATTACCACCAGTAACTTACAATTTGCCCATATTGTTTTGGGCGCCCTCACTCGCCTCAACCAACCATCCGCCAAAACCCTCAATAATCAATCAGCAACCAATCAACAATCTACTTTTAGACCTACGGCATTGCTTGATGCACTACAACACCCCGCCACCGCGACCATAGACAAAACCCACTACAAAAAGCAGTTACAAGCCAAACAAGCCATATTAGCAAAGCTGCTAAGCCAACGTGGTCAACGCCATATTGTATTTGTATTTGAAGGCATGGATGCGGCAGGTAAAGGCGGTGCCATTCGCCGTGCCATTGCCCCGCTTGACCCTCGAGAATACGTTATTCATGCCATTGCCGCCCCCACGGAAGATGAGCTAAAACACCCTTATCTTTGGCGGTTTTGGACACGGTTACCCCACGATGAACTTGCCGATGTTGACATTGAGTACCTATCACAAAAATTTAAAGGCAACAAATGCTTGGCACTGCTCAAACAACGCTTGCACAGCAGTCGTATTAGCTTCTTTGACCGTAGCTGGTATGGACGCGTGTTAGTAGAACGCGTTGAGGGCTTTGCCTCAGATACTGACTGGCAACGGGCATATGACGAAATCAATCACTTTGAGCATGACTTGGTGCAAAGCCGTGCCATTATCGTTAAATTTTGGCTAGCCATCAGTGAAGAAGAAGAATTACAGCGCTTTCAAACACGCCAAACCACCCCTAACAAACAATTTAAAATCACCGATGAAGATTGGCGAAACCGTTCAAAATGGCAGCCTTATGTGCAAGCGGCATCAGATATGATTCACTTAACGCACCAACCCCATAGCCCTTGGTACGTGATTGCCACCGATGATAAATACAGCGCACGCCTAAAAGTTTTGGATGCCATGATTGCTGAGCTTTCCAAACATTTGTAATTTGGGAATTTTTTTTGCTAACTCTGCCCAACTAGCCTGTTTTCGGCAACGAAAGGTGATGATTTTAGTTGATAGTTAACTTATAATGTTGGGTTCATTTTGGCTGGTTTGCAATTTTTCATTTATTTTTAAACAGACGTCATCAACCTCTTCGCAAGTGAGTGATATGGAATCTTTACGCAATTTTCTAAAAGGCTGGATGGGCAAGGCACTGCTCATCCTTTTTTTACTCCCATTAGCCATCACTGGATTTGAATCTATTGTTCGTAGCGGTGATGACCCCAACGCGGTAGCCAAGGTTGCAGACCTCAATGTTGACAATACCACATTGCAAAATATGATTAACCAGCGCCGAGAAACTCTTTTAGAACAAGTTAAAGGAGACGCGAGCCTACTCGATGACAGCGCCCTACGCGAGCAGATGCTGCACAATCTGATAGACCGTTATCTGATTATCAATCAAGCCAGCCAGCTGGGCTTTACGGTATCCGATGCCACAATTACCCAAATGCTAATGACCGAAAAAGCCTTCTTAGATGCCAACGGCAAATTTTCCAACGACTTATTTGCCGAGTATCTAAACGCTCGCCACATGACCAAAGCACAGCTATTTGACTCACTGCGACAAGATTTGATGGTATCGGCATTTAGCCGCGGTATCATCAATACAGGGATCTTTGCACAAAGTGGCGTGGATCAACTCATCGCTATGCAAAGTGAAGCCCGCCCTCTGTCTGTAGCGCGCCTTGATTGGCATACATTTGCGCCACAAGTACAAATATCAGCGCAAGAGATTGCAAACTATTACCAAAAAAACCAAGCAAGCCTCAAAAGCAGTGAGATGGTAGACCTCAACTATCTGACGGTCGACAAAACAACGCTACCCGTCGCGCCTGTAACTGCCCAAGAATTACAACAGCAATACCAAAGCTATTTAAAAGAAAACCAGCAGCAGACAGAATATGAGCTGGCAATGATTCTCATGAACAGCCCACAAGCACAAACCACATTAACCACCCTAAAAGCCAAACTTGATGCCAACCAAGCAGATTTTGCCACGCTAGCAAAACAGTATTCAGAAGATGAAGGCAGTAAAAATGACGGTGGTAACATTGGTCCTATCAGTGCTGCCATGTTCCCCAATGATTATGACAACCTTATGAAGACCATTAAAGGGCTACAAGTAGGGCAAGTGACCAACCCCATCAAAACTGCCTATGGTTATCATTTATTTAAACTGGTCAAAATTGGCGGGCAAACCCCACCTAGCCTGCAAAGTCTTGCGCCCGTACTCACCGAGCAAGTCAATACCCAAAAACGCGAGGCTGCCTACCAAGACCTCATTGGCAAAATTAATAATGATGCGGTGGCAGGTGCGACGCTTACTGAGCTTGCCAATCGCTATAAAAGAACCGCAAAAACCCTCAAAAATTTTAGTAAAACTGACAACACCACCGCCTTAAACCAGCCTGCCATTATCGCTGCGGCATTTGATCACTTAGCGTTACAAGAAAATAGCGTGTCTGTGGGAATAGAAACAGGTGACCAAGTGGTCTGGCTACAGCCAACCCACCATCGTCCTAGCAAAAACCTGAGCCAAACCGAAGCACAGCCCATTATCATAGCCAAGCTCACCGAACAAAAAGCCAAAGCCTTAGCCTTAGCACAAGCGCAAGCCATCGCCAACAAGGTGCAACAAACCAATAATCTACAAAGCGCAGGGATTGGTTTTCAGCAGTTAGGCACCATCACCCGTCAAGATCCCAAGTTAAGTGATGACGAACGCGGCGCGGCGTTTGCTCAGCCCACTACGGGCGCTCAGTTATCAGCGATTGCCCAGTCAACCGCGCAAGGTGCTAGTGTTATTGTGGGTGGAGCAATCGTTAAAGATCAATCACAAATCACCGCTGAGGTGCGTCAGCAAACAGCGCAAATTGTTCGTGAAAACATCGGTCAGTCGCAGTTTGAGGATTATTTGGCATATTTACGCAGTATTACCAAAGTCACTATCAAACCGCAGGCAACTGTACCAAATTAACGCGCCAAATTAAAAAATTGCCCTACAATACGGGTAAAAACAGTTGTCATAACACTTCAATATCCTTTGAACACAGC
>CALAPG010000132.1 GCA_937889485.1 uncultured Moraxella sp.
TAGCAACTCAGGTTGTTATGGGTCGCAAATATTTCCCCACCATAACTGCTAGGTTTGGTGGTGGGAGTATGTCAATGGTAATTTTTTCCACAGAATTGCCAAGGTCAAAGTCGCCAAGGTTAGGTCAAAACTTTATCGATAATTCGGTGCCTTCTTGAGTGTGATAGAGGCTAATTGCATGGTCATGGGTCATGACGACCAAGGGTAATTGCAAGAACTCAAAGCCGTTTTCTATGTCACAGTGCGCCCAATCACTGCTCAAAATACCGTTTGCCAAAGTGATAGAGCATCTTTCACCCGTGATCACGGACTCAATATTGACCCGCTGCGTCATACGATTGACAAAGACACGCCAATGAAAAAACTGTAATTCGCTTGTCGCTTTTGTAATTAAGGATTTAAAGGACGTCTGGCACGGCGTCAAGTCTGGCAGAATGGTGCTGGCAGCTTTGATGTCAGTGTTGTTGAGGGCATGAGGCTGGCTGTGTTGGGCAATCGATTGTGGGCTATCGTTGTGACTCACAATGGTGGTTTCTAGGGTTGAGGGTGTATCAAGGCGGTTTTGACAATCTGCGCTATGTGCGTCATCGTGGCAAGATTGCGCCATAGGGTGAGTGGTCACGGCAGGTGGTGGGTTTTGGGCAGGCTGGTCTGCTGCCTCATCTGCTGCGTTATCAGCTACTTGTGGGTGGCTTGCTTGTTGCGTGAGCGCTGCTTGGGCTAGTTGTTCATTTTCAAGGCATTCGCGTGTTAGGCGTTCGTTTTCAAGACGCTGCTGTTCTTTGATTTCTTTTAGGCGGATTGCGTCTTCAAGTCTGGCACGTTGCTGTGCTTGTTGTTCTTCTTCTTGCGCTATACGCTTGGCTTCAGCTTCTTGCTCTTTAAGTGCTTGGCGTTGTTCTTGTTCAAGCCGCTGGATTTCTCGGTGTTCTTTGTCGGTTAGGGCTAAGATGAGCTTTACAAGCTGTTCAGGGGTTTTTAAAACGGGCAAGTTAGTTGCATGAGGGTCAAATTCCGCTTTTTTTAATAATTTATCATAGTGTTTTTCAAATTTATGAATCAATGCCGTTAAGTCGTCGCTGGCAGGTGCGCAAGTGTCAGATGCGGTGAAATAGGCGGTGTCCAAACCATCGGCAATCAGTTGTTTGGCGCGGTCAATTAAGAAAGATAGGCGCTCTATGGCAAAGGTCATGAGCTTTTTGTCTTTATTAAAACTTGTGATGTTGGCGTAAAAAACCAAGGCATCTTTGGGACGATCGCTTTTTTCCAATAAATAGGCGAGGCTACGAACTGCAGGAAAATCAATCGTCCATAATACATCATTAAAGGAGTCGTCTGTTTGTAGCGATAGGTTTTGACGAATAAGGGCAAATATTTTTTGAAGGGACGGCTGTTTGCTGTAGTGTTCAAAATCGGATACCGACACGGGGATATAAAAGGCGGGATTGAGATTTAAGGCATATAAAATGTCAATAATTTCATCGCTGGGTTTGGGCAGTTTGTCGCGTAATACGGTTTTTTGCACGTGGTTGGGGCCGCGCATCACTTTTTTGGTGGTAAATACTTGTGATAGTTTGCTCATCATGTCTTCAGCATCTTGTACGGGTACATAATGCTCAAGGCGTTCAATGACTTTGTCCCAATCACCTTGTAAACAGGCTTGCAGCGTGGTTAGTCGCTGTAGGCGTACCACAAAGTTTTCTGAGGTGTCAAATTGGCAGTATTGGTAGATTTTTTCTAAAATACTTTGGTCGTGGATTTGTGGTAATAACGCTAATAGCGCGGTTTCTAGTACGGCCTCTTCTTCTAGGTAGGGCAAAATTTTGTCCCAGTAACTTGCTTGTAAGTCGTTGAGTTCGTGGTTAGTTAACATGTTCATCAGTTCACCCAGTTTTCTTAATTTTATCAGAATTAATAATTGCATTTGCCAATCGCTGCTGTGTTTTAGGCAATGCTCATAATAAATGTTTGGTAATGATAGTGTGTAGTCATGTGTGTCTAGTTGTTGCCATAGGGCAAATGCCCTTTGGGTATCGCCTTGGCGATAGTGGCTCATGGCAAGGACGGTCTGTGGTATCGCAATGCCACTTTTTTCTAAATGTATCAGTTGACGGGTGATGGTATCCCAATGGGTGGTTGGCGGGGTTTCAAGTAGTTTTTGTAGTATTTTGTCAAATATAATCTGCCAATAGGCAGCATATGGTGGTTGTTGGTATTGTTTGACATAGTGATTGGTTATCTGAATAAATGCATTGTCAAAAGGCAGTGCCAATGGTAACTCATGAATGAGTTGTATACCCATAATGTTGTATTGAACAGCTTTGGTGAAGTAGTCTTGGTATTGCAAGATAACTTGCGCATTGTGTTGTTGCCACAAATAATCAAAGGTGAGCTGTTTTTGTGGGTCGGTGATTAGGTTGTCAAAATAATCTTGATAATCTTGGGTTAACTGGCAACTTTTGAGCAATAAAGCAAAATATTGTGGGTATTCAAACCGTTGGTAATGCTGTATGGCGATGTCCAATAGTTTTTCGTGGTCACCGCTCTCAAGGGCTTGTTGTCGCTGCTCAATAAACTGTGCAGTCTGCTCTTGGTAGTGGGGGTTAATATCGTCAAGCGTCGCGGTTTGAACGGCGTTTACACCAAGCACTGGGCAAAATAGGGTTTGCCAAAGTGGTAATTCTTCGGGTCTTGCCAAAATAAAAATTTGTTTTAATCCCTGATTAGCCGCCACGTTCACCGCGTTTAACAGGTTGTTTAGCTGATAACGCTTTTCAACCCCCAAAAAAGCAAAATCTTTGCTGTCTTGGTGAAAATAAGCAAAATCTGGGTGAGTAAAACCCACCAACGCCACACGGTAGTGTTTGGTGGGTAACTGGGTTAGGCTATAACAGGCTCTTTCTATTTGTGATACATCGGCATACTGAAACCACTGCCCCAGCATTTTTGGGTTTTTTAACGCTTTTTTGCTGTCTCGGCTATCGCTATTGACTACCAAGGCTATTTTGTGGTTGAGCAATAATGCCTGCGTCAAAGCAGTATCGGTGATATCAACAAACAGTAGCTGGTTTTCAATGAGTACGGTGGCTTTGGTAATAGTGCTGTCAAATGATATGAGGTTGGTTTTACTACGTTGGCTTTGTAGGGCGTAATTGGTTGTGGTGACAAAGTCTGCTAGGTGGTAATCAATGTGCTGGGTTTGGAGCTGTTCATCCTCGCTTTGGCTACGATATAAGCGATAGAGTAGGCTATTTAATTCATTGTGCCAGTGGTAGAGTGATTGGAACAGGTTGGCAGTGCCGTTGCCCATCAACACAAGGGGCGCTTGCACAAATAAGTTAGGACGTTCCCACCACTCACTACAGCGTAGCATCACTTGAATTGCCAGTTTTGAATACTGCTCGGCATTGTCTACCAAAACGCAGGCGTATCTCTGTGGGAAGTCGGCTTGGCAATTGACGTTGGACAATAGGTCATGTAAATCCCAGTAACCGTCTTCTTGTAAGGGCTGGTACCAATTGAGCCAAACTTCTTCATAAACCTGTTGGTATTGTTCAGGCGTTAACCTTGAATAACTGGTGAGACCCGCGGCAAAGGCTTTGCCTTCCCCCAAGATACCTTGCTCGCCTTTAATGAGGTGTTGCAATATCCACCACGCCAAGTCCACAGGAATGTGGGCAAGTTTATGGTTTTTAATAAATGGCGCTTTTTCCCATAGTTTGCCAAACTTGTGACGGTCAATAAATAAGTCTTTGTCAAGGCAGCATGCCTCAGATGCCGCAAGCTTATAAGCCAATTCTGATAAGTCCATACAGCACGCGTCAATTTTTTTGATTAGCGCAGTGATGTCAAGCTGCAGCGTGTGGTTGTGATTGAACTGGTAGAGTAAATAATTGGCAATCGCCGTACGTAATGCCAGTTTTTCATGGGGCTCACAGACAAACAACACGGGTAACACACCTTGGTGAGTGTCAGGCAGTTGTAATAAATAGTGAGCGGTTAAAATGGCAAGTATGCTCGTTTTGCCGTGAAGGGCAGGGGCATTTACCAATAAAGGAAAACTTGCGTTATGCTCAAAAATTTGATGACCAACCGTTTGTTGAAAACCATTGAGGCACAACGGCAACGTGTTATTTTGCTGGACGAGCCAGCTGTCTTGATCAAATACCGTATCTGGGGGCAAATAACGGGTAAAAGCGTCAGCACGCTTGTCGGGCGTTTGGCTTAGGCGCAGCGGTGCTAGCTGAAATTGTAAGGGCACCCCCGCTATCTCAAAACATGGTGAGTTTGAGCTATCAAGCGCATGTTGAATATGACAATACGTTGTTTGTAGTTGCTGAGCCGTCAAAAATGGACGCAACCCATGATGCCAGCTTAAATCTTCTTGATAGTAATCGCCATGTGCCGCTCGCGGGCTTAGTTGTAGCAAATTGGTCTTTGCTTGAATAAAGTAGAGTAAACTATCACTTTGATTGATTCTTGCCGATGCAGCCGATGCAGATGGGTGGCTGGGTTTTGCAAGGGTAATAATGCGTTCAATATTGTTAGCGATTTCTGTGTCTAAATGTTGTTGGTTATAAAAAAAGTCGCCGTGTTCATCTGCTTGATGAAACAACATTTTATATTCATCATCTCCTCGCAAAAATAGTCGAAAAAAAACCACTATTTGGTAAGACTGTTTGCCAAAAGATACCTCAATCATTTTGGCTAATAACCGATAGCGGTAGCAAATGCCTTTTCGAACATAATAAGGATGTTGAAATATCTCAAAGAGCTTAACAAAATCTTGGCGGCTGCCGTCTTTTATCCAACTTGCCAATTCTTCAACTTTTTGTTCGATTTGATACAGTTTTGCTTGTTGTTGACAAGTCTGTGAAATATAAACGTACATAGCCACTCAATTTTTTTAGGCAAAAACACATTTTTCTGCCAATTTCATAAAACAAACTATAGCAGAAAATATTTAATTATAGTCGATTTTTGTATAAAATAAAGTGGATAAATACGCCTGTATGATCGCTTTCACCTTGCCAAAAAATCAAAAAACATTGGGGCAACACAAAGGTAGGTGAATGGTAGGTAGAGAAAGCAAAAACAGTTGTCTAAAATCAACGGATAGTAAGGTAAACAGCTCTAGGCTTGCGATCACTAACGATGACTTGATGGGCAATAATACGCTCGCGTAGTAACGTAAGTGGACGTAGGCGGCCATTACTATCACTTTCTTACTTTAACCGATTAAAAGGAATTTAATCATGGCGTACAAACAAATCTCCGATCAAACCAGTGGTTTTTTTATTCCCTGTGTGTCGCTATTTGGGCCTGGCTGTGTCAAAGAAGTAGGTCTTAAAGCCAAAGACTTGGGTGGCAAAAAAGCGCTAATTGTGACCGACCAAGGGCTCAATAAAGCGGGTGTGCCCACTATCATCATCAATCACCTTAACGCGCAAAGTATTGAAAGCTTTGTATTTGCAGGTGCTGAACCCAATCCAACTGACAAAAACGTGCATGATGGCGTCAAAGCCTATGAAGACAATGGTTGTGATTTTATCATCTCATTAGGGGGTGGCTCATCACATGACTGTGCAAAAGGCATTGGTCTTGTCACAGCAGGCGGCGGTCATATCCGTGATTATGAAGGCATTGATAAAAGCAAAGTTCCCATGACACCGCTGATTGCCATCAACACAACCGCAGGCACCGCCTCTGAAATGACGCGTTTTTGTATCATTACCAATACCGATACGCATGTCAAAATGGCGATTGTAGATTGGCGCTGTACCCCGTTAATAGCCATTGATGACCCGCGCCTCATGACTGCCAAACCTGCCTCATTGACTGCTGCCACAGGTATGGATGCGTTGACCCATGCCGTTGAAGCCTATGTTTCCACCGCCGCTAACCCAATCACTGATGCTTGCGCCGAAAAAGCCATCCGCATGATACAACAATGGCTGCGCCAAGCCGTTGCCAATGGTGACAACATTGAAGCACGCGAGGCCATGAGTTATGCCCAATACTTGGCAGGCATGGCGTTTAATAATGCTTCGCTGGGCTATGTGCACGCGATGGCGCACCAATTGGGTGGTTTTTACAACCTACCTCATGGCGTCTGTAATGCCATTTTATTGCCGCACGTCTGTGAGTTTAACCTGATCTCAACCCCTGAGCGCTATGCCGATATCGCCCAATTTATGGGTATCAACACCCAAGGTATGACCCGTGAGCAAGCAGGCAAAGCAGGTATTGATGCCATTCGCGAACTATCACAGTCGATCGGCATTCCTGCAGGACTTGCCGAGCTTGGGGTAAAACCTGAAGACCATGCGGTTATGGCAACCAACGCACAAAACGATGCGTGCATGTTAACCAACCCCCGCAAGGCAAACCACGAACAAGTGGTTGCTATCTTCAAAGCTGCCATGTGATTTTTTGGCAAAACCTCGCAGTCTTACAAAAAATCAATAAAAAAGGGGCGGTAATATCCGTCCCTTTTTTATTGGTGGGTTGTGACTATGTGTGTTTTTTGTGGCTAATTTTTCGCACTCAAAGCCCTACAATCATTTGGTATCAGGCACTACATCAGATAAATGTTGATGAATAGATGCATTATTTGGTATTAATTCGATCAACCGATCCACTGCATCAATGGCATCAGGATAATTAGATAGATGTTGAAGTAACAAATCAATCTGGTCAGAATGATAAATAGCTTGACTCAAACGCGCCTCTAGACAATGGCGCCAAGTGCATAAAAAAGGGCTTTCGGTCTTGCCAAAAAACATACCCACATAGCTGGTAATAGCCGCTTCCAAATACCCTGCATTAAGCGCTTGCTCTACCCTCAAAAAATCACCATCTACTGGCATTAATAAACGATAAGGGCGCGAACCTACCAAGCCTGTCAAGGTATCACGCAGTTGCGACATTTCAGCTTTTAACGTGCCTTGCGACACTTTGCGCTCACCGTAGATTGCCTGATGCAAACAATCCAAACTCATCCCTTGTGGGCACAAGGCTAGCACAGCAAGTATCTCAACTTGACGCGGTGATAAGCGCAAAGGATTACCATCAAATATCACTTGGGGGGTATGAAACCCTTGAATATAAATATGATGGCGTCGGCATGCTTGCAAGGCATTTTGTAGAATACTGGCACAGCGCTCAGCAGCAAAAACCCCAAACTGGTTATGATTTTGCCAGGTCGTGGACAAATCAAGCACCCCAACCACTTGCTTGGTATCAGGCTCAATAATAGGCGTGGCATAGCACACCCAATCATGCACAGACGCCATATAATGTTCATTAGAAAAAACACACGTGGATTGTTGGGTTTTGAGTGACAAAGCCAGCGCGTTGGTACCTACTTGGGTTTCACCCCAATACCCGCCTGCCACAAAATTGACGTCCTCGGCAGCTTTTTGCATACGCTTACTGGTCGTGGTCCAAATAATAGTGCTACCAATATCCGCCACTGCCATCACCATAGAGGACTGCAAAGTAATATGCTGCAGTTGGTCTTGGCAATATGCCAACGCCTTTTTTAAATAAAAAGATTGTTCACTACTCACTGGGTTGAGGGGAGCTTGCTTGCGCCCAAGAGGAATCTTAGCACCGTCGGAGCGCCGCCAAGATTGCACAATGCTTTGTCTAATTTGGTCGGCCTCGTTGGCAGATAGCGTAACGTGGCAACGTGATTGATCAATATGGCGTCTTTGTTCTAATAATTTATTTTTATCCATGATTTAGTGCATCCTACTTCATCTAACCCATCCATGGTTTGTAAAATAAGCCATCTTCAATATTAGCGGTTTCACACCTTATTGTAAAGCGGTCCAAACACCAACCTTTTACCTACCTAACTCATATTAAGATGACTGTGCGACACCCCCGAGCCGCATGAAGCGGTGAATAAAACGATTAACTGATAAAAGGACATATCATATGCGTTATGCTGACCCCAATACCGAAAACGCCAAAATCAACTTCAAAGAAAAATACGACAACTTTATTGGCGGCAAATGGGTTGCCCCCGTCAAAGGTGAGTATTTTGACAATATTTCACCTGTGAACGGCAAGCCCTTTACCAAAGTTGCCAAGTCAACCCCTGAAGACATCGAACTGGCATTGGACGCTGCACACGCCGCAAAGACCAAATGGAATGCCGCCTCTCCCACAGAACGCTCAAACGTATTGCTAAAAATTGCCGACCGTCTTGAGCAAAATCTTGAGTACTTGGCAGTGGCAGAAACTTGGGAAAACGGCAAACCCATTCGCGAGACACTAGCAGCAGATATTCCATTGGCAATCGACCACTTTCGCTACTTTGCAGGGGTTATCCGCGCCCAAGAAGGTGGGGTTTCCCAGATTGATGATGACACGGTAGCTTACCATTTTCACGAGCCGCTTGGGGTCGTGGGACAAATCATCCCTTGGAATTTTCCGATTCTTATGGCAACGTGGAAAATAGCGCCCGCACTAGCCGCAGGCAACTGTATCGTACTAAAGCCTGCCGAGCAAACCCCCACAAGCCTACTGGTGCTGATTGAACTAATCGAAGATCTACTGCCTGCAGGCATCTTAAATATTGTCAACGGCTACGGCGAAGAGGTGGGCAGCTACTTAGCCAAAAATCCACGTATCTCAAAAATCGCTTTTACAGGCTCTACCCCAGTAGGGCAGCTAATCATGCAGTACGCCACGGAAAATATCATCCCTGTGACCTTAGAACTAGGTGGTAAATCGCCCAACATCTTCTTTGCGGATGTCATGGATAAAGAAGATGATTACTTAGAAAAAGCCCTAGAAGGCTTTACCATGTTTGCGCTCAACCAAGGCGAAATTTGTACTTGTCCTTCACGCGCCTTGGTACATGAAAGTATTGCCGATGCTTTTTTAGCCAAAGCCGTAGCGCGTGTCAAACGCATTAAAACAGGTCATCCACTAGACACGACAACCATGATTGGGGCGCAGGCCTCACAAGAGCAGCAAGAAAAAATCTTAGGCTGCATTGCCCTAGGCAAACAAGAGGGCGCACAGCTACTGACGGGCGGTGCACCACGCCATGAAGTAGGCGAGGGCTATTACATTGAGCCTACCATCTTCAAAGGCAACAATAGCATGAAGATATTCCAAGAAGAAATTTTTGGCCCTGTACTGTCGGTGACTACCTTTAAAGACTTTGATGACGCCATGCGTATTGCCAATGACACAATGTTTGGCTTAGGGGCAGGCGTGTGGACACGCAATGGCAACACCGCCTATCGCGCAGGACGCGGTATTCAAGCAGGACGGGTATGGACCAACTGCTACCACATTTACCCCGCCCATGCCGCTTTTGGTGGTTATAAAAAATCGGGTATTGGCAGAGAGAACCATAAAATGATGCTAGAACACTACCAAAACACCAAAAATTTGCTAGTAAGCTATGCGGAAAAACCCATGGGGTTCTTTTAACAGATGATTGATAGCGGGTAGATTACCCCTAAACCTCATTACCATCACACGCCAAACCCCAATACTGTCACCTCATTCCCTAACGCTTGATGCAAGTGTTAGGGTTTTTTCATACCCACGCGACCGCACCACCTGCCCACCGTTTTTTTTGGCACGCTTTTAACACGCTTTGAGCACAAGTGATGACTATAGCGTCCTTCATTACAAAACTTTTGTTTACCAATTCACTTAACCTATCTTATACGAAAAGTAACGAACCGCCATGGAAATAATCCCTGCAATTATTTAGACTAAATAAACGAACAGTTTTTATGTTTGGACTATCTCATAAGGTAAACTGATGAAAAAGCTATTAAATACAATAAGAAAAAACACAAAAGATAAACCTCTATCCAAGCAAACCTCACCTACCACTTCACAATCCACCCCCGTTGTATCTGCAGGCAACCCTTGCCCTTTTTTGCGGGGACTGGTAGGGGCAGGGATGATAGACAACGGTGAGGTGCCCATTCCTCGTCTGCTAGACGCCATCGAAACTATGGCAGCCACGCGCGATGAAGGTACCCCAGATTTATCAAAAAATGCACTTCGGGCAGTCGCCGCTACTGCCAACGGCTTTGCGCCTAGCCAAATTGCACATAACCTGCGCCACGGCGTCAATCTTGACACCTTAAGGCAGGGGCCTTTTTATAAGCATGGCGTGCACTCTAGAACGCTGACAGAAAATAGCCAAGTGGATCATGATCAGCTCGCCCGCTTAGCCAGCTTTGGTTCAACCAAAACTGACCAAGATGGCAATGTCGAGCTTGGGCTCAATGACAAAGAAATTAGTCGCCTTTTACGGGATAATTTTTTGCGGGGTGCCTATGCGGGGCATCACCGATCGCCTGTACAAATTCCCATCATGAAAGCCGAATACCCTTTATTACTGCACGTAATGGGCAAACAGGGCAAAAAGGAGCGTTATTTATCGGTGAGCGAGTTATCGGCGCTGTTAATTGACCACAAATTTCCAGAACGCATGATGAGTAAGCTCACCGACAAGCCAGACCAGACCTGTCCCCACCAAAAATAAACCCTGATTCTTAACGATAGGTTTTTAGATATAACGATAGACTTTTCAATAAAAAATTTTAGATAAACACTTTCAATTTTATTCAACAAAATTTTATTAAAAAAAGGGCAAAAACAATGAAAAACACCAACAATAACAACGACCATTTATCCTTATTAGACGATGTCGCACTCAAAGTACAAATGATGATGGCAAACCTCAAAGAGGGCGGTAGTGACGGCTATGACCACTCGGTGACCTCAGCGGGTGAAAAAGGATTAAAGTCGGGCAAAGTCTCAGAACTGACTGTAATTGCGCCTTTGGCAGAGGGGGGCGCCGCGCGCATGAAGCGTATTTTAGAAATTACCAAAGGTGACCTAGCGGGTGCAACCAATGTGGGAACACTGCATGACCTACGCATTGTGTTTTTGGACAACGATACAAAATTACTATTTTGCACCGCTTACGATGGCGATTGGGATGCCTACATCAATGACTTTGCTACCAAAATTCCAGAGTTGATGGATCTGCTTTTTGGCAACGTAGAAGGCTGGCCAGGTATCAAAAGCGCCACGGTCAAGCAATTTATTCTTGACCACCAAATTACTGCAGCGGGTTGGTACGTGGGGGTGCCGCATTTAACGGTGCGAGACATTGCACGCAATGACAAAATTGTTAGAGGCGTTAATAAAGCCATTGAACAAGCACAATAGCCAATAAACGCCACCCCATATAAGTATAGGTATAGCCATGAAAAACACCCACCCACCTGCTAGCCCTGAGCACTTGCTACAAAAAATAAAGGGCGATATCGAACACGGCATTGGTCATGTCAAAGACCACATTTCTACAATCTCAGCTAACTCTGTGCCAGACTTATCCGCGAGTCATCTGTCTGCCAAAGACATCATTCAAGATGCCAAAGAGGCGCTAACCCGTGAAGTCAAAAGCCTAAGTACCAAGGTTGCTAGCGTCACTCAGCCCAATATCGCCACCATGGCATTGGCAGACATTCAGGCCATTATTCTCAACGATCGCCCCGCGCCTTATTACGGAACTTTGGTAGCTCTCAAAGTAAATGATGGCAAAATTGGGCGCCAACTCATTAAGGCAGTGTTACCTGAAGTGACGAGTAGTCAGGATTTTCAGAAAGACATGGCAGCCAACTTGACGCTAGTGATGACCTATGAAGGACTCAAAGCGCTCGGTCTACCGCAATCTTCGTTAGATTCTTTTCCAGAAAATTTCAAAATAGGCATGGCAGGGCGCGCCGACATACTGGGCGATACGGGCGACAATGACCCAAAACACTGGCTTGCACCGTTTGGTGACAAAGGCGATATTCATATTTGTGCCGCTATCATTGCCAACAGCCAAGCAACGTGGCAAGCCAAACTTGCCGAACTAAAGCAAGCGCTTGCGCCCTACAGCGATAGCCAAAACCAAAACACCGCCATAGAAATTTTGGTGACCCATGATTTTGGTGCAGACGGCGCAGTCAAAAATGTTTTTGGTTACCGTGATGGCATCAGTAACCCCGAAGTGGCGGGCAGCGGCATCCACCTAGCAAACAACCACGAAAGACCCATTGCCGCAGGCGAATTCGTGCTAGGTTATCAAGGTGAGGCGGGTGTTATACCGCCCATGCCACAGCCTGAGGTGCTAGGCAAAAATGGCGCATTTATGGTATTGCGCAAATACCAAAGCCACGTGGCAGACTTTAACCGTTATTGCCTACAACAAAGCGACAACGACCCTGCCAAAGCCGATCAGCTTGGCGCAAAAATGTTTGGGCGCTGGCGTTCGGGCGCACCCATTACCCTAAGCCCTGAGCACGATGATCCAGCGCTGGGCGAAGATGAAAAACGCAACAATAACTTTGACTACAGCAACGACAGCGTCGGCAAAGGCTGCCCACTAGGTTCACATGCCCGCCGTATGAATCCCCGCAATACCAAAGACTTTATTTTGAGTGACGTGCGCTTGCATCGTATTATTCGCCGCAGCGTGTCTTATGGCGACATTGTGCCACCGCACGTTACCAAAGATGATGGCAAACCACGCGGACTGATTTTTATTGGAATTAACGCGCACGCCATGGATACCTTGGAGTTTTTGCAAAGCCAATGGATCAATGACGGTAACTTTATGAACCTAGGCGAAGAGCGCGACCCACTGTTAGGGGTGCATGAAGGCAATGACCACGCTGAAGCAGACGTCTTTAGCGTACCTGCTGAGCCAATACGCCAGCGCCATACAGGCATTCTACAATTCAATACCCTACAAGGTGGAGAATACCTGTTTATTCCAAGTTTATCCGCGCTCAAATGGATCAGCGAGCTAGGCGAAAATAAAAACAATAACGACACAAATTAGAAAAAAAGTAAGGCAAAGAGGGTTGTTAACCCTCTTTTTTTTAGCAATTAAGGCAAGATTTCTTGCCCATCCCATGCCCAAATTTTGCCAGAGTCCTCGGGGGTCAATGATGCCAAGACCGCTAACAATGATTGTGCCGAAAACGTTGGACTAAATAACTTATCGCTTGCCACATTCTTTTGGAAGGGCTTGGAAAGTGGACTGTTGACGGTGCCAGGATGCAATGCTACCACTATGGCTTGGGGGTTTTTTCGCTGCACTTCGATGCTCAAATTCTTGATGCCCATATTCAAGCTGGATTTTGCCATGCGGTAGCCGTACCAACCGCCCAAACGGTTATCAGAGATACTACCAACCCGCGCCGATAATACGGCAAATAAGGCGGTAGCATGCGAGCAGAGGGCGGGCAAGGCATACTTGGCAATTATCATGGGTAATACCGCATTGGTATGATACAACTGGTGCAAGCGCTGGGCATTGAGGCTTTGTAGTGATTTTTCGGGGGCGACTTGCGCTTTGGCGTCATGTAACAGCCCAATTGCCACCAAAACAGCGTCCAAAGGCTGCTTTTGGGTGATCTTAGCCATGAGCGCCTGTAGCGCGTCTTCGTCCTCAAAATCTAGTGTATGCGTATACACATTGGGCAAGTCAAAAGCCACCGTTTGCCGCGCGATGGCATGAATAGTAGCGGCGGGATACATTTGCGCAAGCTGTTGACAAAATGCGTTGCCGATGGCGCCTGTTGCGCCAAACACTGCGATATTTTTCATATGCTATCCTAATTATATCCTTAGTTCCTGCCTCTCACGGACGAGGGCAATGTTATGTTTGTATGTGCCGTCTGCTTTATCATTGTATACCATTGATTTCTTGCGCATAATCTTTTACTTTGATAAATCAAACGTAAGTTGATCAGCAAGGAAGATAATATGTTGCGTGCAGACAATGCAAAAAATACAGAATGGCTAGGGATAATGCAGGTGGTGGCAGCGGGTATTTGCTGGGGTACGTTGGGGATTTTTTCTACCCAGCTTGGCAAACTTGGTTTTTCTAGTATGCAAATTGGTACGTTGCGCATTGCAACCGCAGGCATCTTAATGATGGTGTTACTGCCTAGTTTATTGCCTATTTTTCGGCAGCTAAGCGCTAGAGAATGGCTTAGTCTAAGTTTGCAGTCGTTGGTAGGGGTGCTTGGCATGACGTTGTGCTACTTTTTTGCGGTGCAGCAGGTGGGGGTAAGTATGGCGGTGGCACTACTGTATACCGCGCCTGTCTTTAGCCTCATTTTTGCCAAGATAATATTGGGAGAAACCGTGTCGGCTAAGTCGGTGTTTTTGGCGGTGGTGGCAGTGGTAGGCGTGGCATGTTTGATGCTTGGCGATGCAGTTACCTTTAATCTGGGGATAGCGGTGGGGTTGTTATCGGGGGTATGTTACGCCCTGTATGGCATTTTGGGAAAAAAAGCCATGGCGTACCATCACCCACCCAAGTTGGTGTTTTTTAGTTCGGTGGCATTTAGCACGTTGATTTTATTGTTGTTACCCCAAACCTACGCTACATATGCCACCGTCCTTGGTTTGCCGATGCAAACATGGTTGATGGCGATTGGGTTAAGTATTATTGGCACGGTTGCGCCATTTTTTTGGTACATGACCGCGCTAAAAAAACTACCTGCCACCAAGGCATCGGTATTTACCATTGTTGAGCCGTTAACCGCGATTATGCTTGCCACGATATTGTTGCAGCAACCCTTAAAGCCCCTGCAAATGGTGGGTGTGACCTTGATTATTGTCGCAACACTGGCAAATGCCTTGTGGGCAAAACGTTAGCAGCCTCTAATATACCAAATTGCTATCAATCGCTGCATAAACATCAACAATCCACGGGCGTAGGTTGCGCCATAATTGCACCCTAACTGTGACGGATTAAACTGATTAGACAACCACACGTTGGCAAACGCTGTAACAGGTGCCGTGATTGCTGCTGTGACAGGCGCTTTGTATCGGCGTTGGCAACACTGGGCAAGGCTTGAGCGAGTATCTGATGAACACACATAAAGGCACGGCAAAATATTGGGATCCATGGCAATGATGGGCAAGCCCCCAACCGTTGAAACACCGCTCAACCACTGGCGACAATTACAAATACCGCATGATTTTGCCAGTATTCACGAGGCGCTGGTCTTTTGTAAAGCGCAAGTGTTACAGCTTGGGCAACAAGGGTTTATCCAAATAAAAATTGCCGATGGCGACTATTATCTGGACCAAATAGAGATTGATTTTTTTAGTGATCGCGTTGAAATTATTGGCAATGTGAACAACCCCGATCGTGTTCAACTGCATTTTAATGCACTCAATAATCGCTGTGGTTTTTTGATGCAGCGCGGCAATGGCATCTTCAAAATTGATGGGGTCACCATCAATGGCATGCTCGGGTTTCAAGGGTATGGGCAGTGGGCAGATGAAAGTTATGGTGCGGGCGTGATGTGTTTGCACAATAGCCAAGTATTGCTAGGGTCTCAGGTACGTATCAACCGTTTTTATTATGGTGTGGCAGCGCGCTATGGCGGCTCGGTTCGCTGTGAACCTGGGGTGATTGTTCAGTTTGCAGGCGATGCAGGTTTTTTTGCTTATGCAGGTTCTATTGATGCCCAGCACTGTGAAGCCTATCATTGTGCCCATTTGAGCGATGGTCTGGGCTTTGGTTTTTGTGCAGAATCAGGCGGTTTTATCAATGCAGACAATAGCCGTGCTGCCCATCATCACATGGCAGGTTTTTATGCCCTCACCAACGGTGCCATGTGGTGCCATGACAGCAGTGCCACCGACAACCGCCATGGCTATATGGCAATTCATAGCGGCGTCTTAACCTGCAACAGCATCAACCAATCTACCAACGCCTACCAAAATTTTGGCTACGGCTATTTTGCAGATAATGGCGGGCACATTTTGGCAAACCGCTGTTTGGGCAATGAAAACAGCCAAGGTGGCTTCTTTGCGCGCCACTACGCCACTATTGACATTACCCATGCCCACGCAAACCATAATGGTGGCGCAGGCTACACCGCCATCAACGCCACCTTGTTTGGCAATGGTGCACAGGCGCGGTTTAATCAAGGTGATGGTTTTGTGATTGGGCAGGCAGGTTTTTTGGATGGGGAATTTTTGATGGCGTATGGTAATCAAGGGGTGGGGTTTAATCTCAATCAGTGTCAAGCCTTCATGCCACGTGCGCGCGGCTGGAAAAACTCACAAGGCAGAATGCAAAAAAATCGCAGCTGGGTGGCAACTCGCTAAATTTGGATAGCAGAGCTTGGATGAAGGCTACAGGTATTAACCAATTTTTCCTTAATTTAACAGTTTATTACACAAAGTAAGTCAACCGTTGCTATCTATTTTGTCAATTCTAGGCTAATGTAATGCACTGCACTAAGCAGTTGATATCATTATAAATACAATAAATTGGTCACCCAATAGTCATTACCTAGGTGGCAGTGTCTTTTCCAAAATAACAGAAAAAAACCATGAAAAAAATAATTTTTGACCTTGACGATACCTTGTCAAAGACGGTCAATGGCGACTATGCCAATGCCGAGCCTATTATCCCTGTGGTAGAAAAATTGCGGCAGTACCATGCCCAAGGTTTTACCATCGTCATTAATACCAGCCGCAATATGCGCACCTATCAAGGTAATATTGGGCAAATTAATCAACACACATTGCCGATTATTGTTGATTGGCTAGCGCGCCACCAAATTCCTTATCATGAGTTATATGTGGGTAAGCCATGGTGCGGCTTTGAGGGGTTTTATGTAGACGATAAAGCAATCCGTCCCGATGAATTGGTTAATTTAAGCTATGCACAGATTTGTGACTTGCTAAATTTGCCACAACCTTCTAAACCGTAAGGAGTTATGTTGCCATGATTTTAATCAATTCATCTTCTTATATTAATGCCGAGTTTGAAGCAGAAATCGGACGCATTCCGCCCTGTATGCTGCCGATTGGTAACAAAAAACTCTTGCAGTTGCAGGTGGAGGCGGTAGAGCGGCAGTTTCCCACCGAAAAAATTATTTTATCACTGCCCGACGCCTATGTATTAACCATTAATGAACAAGCCGTGATTGAGTCATTGCCCATTACCGTGCAGCGCATTCCAGAAAATCTATCCTTGTCCGAAACCCTGTTATATATTTTGAATTTGGATATTGATAAATCATTTGAGTATGTGCGGGTGATTCAAGGCGATGTATTTTTGCCAAAACTGCCCAGCGCGTGTGACTGTGTGGCGGTGTCTGAAAAGATGCGCCAATACGATTGGCACCAAACCAGACGTTTGCGCGAAAGTCCTACGGGCTGGGTGGGCTATTTTGCCTTTTCCTCAAGGCTTGAGCTGATTAAGGCATTGGCAATTTGTAAAAAGAATTTTATGCGCGCCATTTATCGCTACCAAGAGGTAGTTGGTATGCAGCTAGTAAAAACGGGTTTGTATTATGATTGCAGCAGTTTTGTGAGTTATATCCACGCCAGAGCCAATATGACCACGGAGCGCGCCTTTAATGCGCTACAGATTCAAGATGGCATTGTCACCAAAAGTAGTGATGACAACGATAAAATTCAGGCGGAAATTTATTGGTTTACCCATATTCCTGCTAGTTTGCGCCGTTTTACCCCGCAATTAATTGATTATCAACAAATTGAGGGGCGCCATTATTACCGGCTTGAGTTTTTGCCGCTATTGCCGCTCAATGAGCTGTATGTGCATGGGCGTAATACCCGAGATTTTTGGCAGCATGTTTTTGGGTTATTGGCAGAATTGTTTCAGGCGGCAAACCAGTCTGATATCCACCAGACTATTGAGACAGGTTTTGCCCAGGGCTATGCCGAGGATTTATACCGTAAAAAAACCCTCAAAAGATTTTATGCGTATGCTGAAGCCACGCAGTTGGATTTGGATGCACCGATTTTTTATGAGGGTCAAAATTTGGGCAGTACCCTAGAGATTGCCCAAGATTGTATCGAAAAAGCGTTGGCGCTGCCTTGTTCGGTAAGCGTGATGCATGGTGATTTATGTTTTAGCAATATTTTGTATGATACCCGCGGTAATCGTGTCAAGGTGATTGATCCAAGAGGCACGGATTCTAGCGGTAATTTTAGTATTTTTGGGACGGCTAGTTATGATTTAGCCAAGCTCAGCCATTCGGTACTGGGCATGTATGACTTCATTATTGCTGGTCGTTATGAGATTGTGGCAGCGGCTGATGGTGATAGTGATAGCATCCGTTTTGATATTGATGAACGCCTTGATCAAATTCGCCAAGATTTTTTGGCAATGTCTTGGGTTAATGGACTGACTACGGCAGAGATTTTGCCCGCCGTGGTGCTGCTGTTTTTGTCTATGTTGCCACTCCATGCTGACCGTCCTGATCGGCAGCGTGCAATGCGGCTTAATGCCTATCGCTTGTATCAAGCCTATGTGATGGAGGGTGTGCCATGTTTGTGATTCCGATGGCAGGTCTGAGTAGTCGTTTTTTTAAGGCAGGTTATAGCGTGCCCAAATATCAACTAAAAATTGCAGATACCTGGGTGTTTGATTTGGCAATGCGGTCGTTTGCGCGTTATTTTGCCACAGACCTATTTGTCATTATTGTTAGGGATATATACGACACCCCAAATTTTGTGGCAGCGCGGTTAACGGCACTGGGTGTTAAGCGTTTCATTATTCACACGGTCTTGGCAGAGACCGCAGGGCAAGCAGAAACCGTGGCGCTAGGACTGGCTCATGAGCAGATAGACGAGCAAGCGCCGCTTTATATTTTTAATATTGATACGTTTCGTCATGACTTTTGTAAACCCGCGTGGGCGCCCACTGTGGACGGCTATCTTGAGGTGTTTGAAGGGGAGGGCGATCACTGGTCATTTATTGCCATTGATGACCATGATCGCGTCACTAGAACCACCGAAAAACAGCGAATTTCGGCGTGGTGTAGCGACGGTTTGTATTATTTTAAGTCAAAGCAGCTGTATCTATCGTTGTTTGAGCAAGCCAAAGCCGAAAAACTCACCGTTAACGATGAGTATTATATAGCCCCCATGTACAACTTATTGATTGCACAGGGTGGCACGGTCCGTTATGACAAAATTACCCTATCACAAATTGACTTTTGCGGCACACCCGATGAGTATCAAGCCTTACGGCAAAAAGGGCTGCAGCGTGAGCCTTCGCGCGTCTAGGGATAAAGTTGGCGCATGGTGTGAGCTTGTGCGGTGATGGGCGCGCGCCTAAAGCTTTTGGCAATCTGGCGTTTTTGCGCAGCACGAATTGTGGCACGGTGCAGGCGTGCGCTATCTACTTTGGTAGGCTGCCAATGGTCATAAAACAATTGATACCAATCATCATGATTGAGGCAGTTCATTGCCATAAATTCATCTTGTGCTGTCCACGCATACTTTGGCAGCGCAAAACCAAAATCCGCCATATCAAGCACCACAATATGCCGCGCCAAGAAATCGTTGTGCGCTTGCAAAATAGCGGGGGTAATCTGGTTAAACTGTGAGGGCGTGTCATAGCCAAAGGTCGCCGCGTAGCGCGTTGCAATATGCTGCTCCACGGCAAGACGCGTACGAAAATTATGGTCGGCGTAACTTGCACGGCAATCATGAGAAATACGCTCAAAATACGTGGCATCATCTTGGCTCATGGCGTCAACCGACCAATATTGTAACAACGTATGGGTACGAGCAAATTGCGCCCAATCGCTGACATGAAACGCCATATGTTCATAAACATTTGGGTCAATGGTAAAAAAATTGGGCACCACAATCGGCGAATACGCCATGGGCGAATTTTCCAGCACAGGTGCGCTTGCCCGTTGGGTAACTTGTTGCAAATAATCGGCATAATGGTGCAACACCGCAGCACTGCTCAAAAAACTATCAGCACGAAGCTTGAGCGCATACTCTGTGGCAGTTGCCTGTAGCCCTGCTAGGGTAGATACAATTTGGCGATTCACATTATTTGGGGTGTCATAGCCAAACTTGATATTGGGCAAACCGCCAGGGTCGCTGCTTAAAATAAGCTGGTCTATGCCCAGTTTTTGCGCGGTATCATATTGAGAAGGGAGTGGCAAATGATCCCAAGTAGACAAAATAACCTTGGCATTGGCAAAATGCGCCCGCGTGCGCTGCAAGTTATATAAAAAATCACTACCATCCTCACGCCCAGACCCCAACAGCGAGCCATTGATTGCCCCTTGAAAAATTAAGGTAACTTGATTGTTATTTATCATAAAACCCCTGTAGCGGTGACCAAAAGCCGCGACCAAAAAAATTGCTTGAGCCGCCATCATACTATAAGTTTTTATGGGCGTATTGATACATATCGTAGTATCAAGGTTAAGAATCTGTTTACCGTTCATCATAACCATGCCTCGAAGTGACGGGCAGCAACTTTTCTAAGGGGTAATATCCTAGGGGTAGTAAATGGCAATAAACGGCAATAAATAACAATAAGGGCGGACAGCGCTCACAAGGATTTTGATGTTAATCATGTAAATCTGCTAAAATAATCCGTTCTATTTTATAATTTTCTTAACAAATTTTTGATAATAAATTATGGCTATTTTTCGTTTTTTTGAAAATCGGTTAAACCCTTATCCCGATGATGATTATAACCTTGCCACTGACAGCTTACTGGCATTTTTGTGGGCTTGTACCAAAGGGCTGCGCGGCTGGATTTTGGCGCTAATGCTGCTCACGGCGCTGATAGGGGTGTATGAGTCGCTACTGTTTGCGTGGATTGGTGATATTGTCAACTGGCTGGGTCACTACACGCCTGCAACGCTATGGGCAGAAAAAAGCCAAGCGCTGCTAGGTATGGCGGCAGTATTATTACTAAGCCCAGCGGTCGTGGCGCTGAGCGCGCTCAT
>CALAPG010000133.1 GCA_937889485.1 uncultured Moraxella sp.
CGTTGCCGCCACGTTTTTTCCTTGCGACAACACAAAATCGGCAGCATCACTGGTAGTAATGTGCTCAAAAACAATTTTCAAATTGGGAAACTTTCCAATCAAATTGACCATCACTTCATCAATAAAGCGCTTTTCACGGTCAAAAATATCAATATGGTGATGGGTCACCTCACCATGCACAAGCAGTGGTAAGCCCAGTGCTTCCATTTTGGCAATTACCTCAGTGCAGTGATTAATATTGGTCACGCCATCGGCTGAATTGGTGGTTGCACCTGCTGGGTAAAGCTTGACAGCCTTGACCACGCCAGCCTCAGCTGCTACTTCTATATCTTTTGCGGTCAATGACTCGGTTAAATACAAGGTCATGAGCGGTTCAAATTGTTGACTGATACTATCTTTGGGCAGATAAGATAAGATTCGCTCACGGTAAGCGTGCGCATCAGCCGCGGTTTTGACAGGGGGTACCAAGTTTGGCATGCAGATTGCCCGACGAAAGCTAGCAGCAGCATGGGGGACTGTGGTCGCCAATGCAGCGCCATCACGCAGGTGAATATGCCAATCATCGGGCGCGGTGATCGTGAGGGTATTAATGGATGATGTTACTTGGCTCATGATTTCCTCGAAACAGCAGTAAATTGTTTTTTAAAAACTTTAAAAACTTTAAAAACAATGTCAAAAACGGCGCATTTGGTGTGCTAAAAACTGTTGCATGATACCAGTTTTAACCCAAAAACGACATGAAAATATTTTGGTAGGGGCATAGGCTCTGTAATAAAACGTCATTTGATGTCGCTTTTGCTCGGTTTTGTAGCTGCTATTTAGCTACGATTTAGGGATTGGATTTTTGGTTATCCGCGGGTGATTTTGAGTGTTTTGGCACAGCTTTGGTAGATTTTGCGGTGTCTTTGGGGGCGGTTTTGGTTTTTTCTTTGGGTGATTGGGCGGCATCTTTGTGCGGCTTAGGTGTTTTTGCTACCTCAGTTTTTTTGGTAGCTTTGGGGTCTTTGTTGTTTTTATCACCGCTGGATACTGGCGAATGTTTGCTAGGATTTGTTTTATCATCCCGATTATTTGTTGTAGCAGGCTTTTGTGGGTTGATTTGTTTGGTTGGATTTTTTGCTTTGCTATCTTTGTCTTTGCGCTCAGTTTTTGGTTGGGCTGACACTGATTTTTTGGGTTCAGTGGGTTGAGGCTCTTTTTGGGTGGGTTTGGTGGTGCCAGTGTGTATGCTTGGGCTTTTTTCAGATGGTTTTTTTGGCACAGGGTTAATATTTTTGGTTTGATTATCATTGGTTTGACTATGCGTAGCGGTAGTGTTGTCGGTTTTGATGGGTGCTGCAGCGGCTGGCGTGGAAGCAACTTTGATAATGGCAACATCTTGATAGGTGCTATTGTTTAAGGCATTGGGTTTTGTGGCATTTGGGGTGGAATGAGACGCGTTGTTGGTGGTCATCGCCACGCCCATGATGCCAAATACTGCCATTGATAGCACAGTGGCAGTGGCAATCCAATGCTGTTGCAGTTTTGTGATGAGAGGCGATTGGGTGCGTATATTAGCTGGGCTAAAAATAGGATGATGACCATTTAGGGCGCTGTTACTGTGTTGCTTTGGATGATGGCTGCCAACCATCCCTAGTAAATTTTTTGGATTATTTGGGCTACAAGGTACCACCGCAAACAGCGCTTGATGGCTATGCGCCCGTCTTTTCTTGGCAATGTGCTGCTGCCAAACAGGGATCTGTGATCGCTGCTTGGTGCGAAGCATTTGCTGCTGCTGGCAGAGCGCCTTGATACTGATACACGGCCGATAGCCCACCGCTTGCATCAGGATAGCGTCTGTAATAGAAACCACAAACAGCGGCTGCATGGCGAGCCAAACGCGGCGGTTTTTTTTATCAACTCCTGCGCTAAGGCTGGTATCAAAAATCGCAAGGTCTAGCAAAACAAGGCTCGTGACGGTTTGCCAAAGTCTCATTAACGCTGTTTGCGGCAATTGGGTCATGACCATAAGCATACCCGTAAGCAAGGTGACTTGTTGTTTGTCCTCAAACAAACTGTAAAACAGCCGCGCGTGATGGGTGCCAAGATAAGTCAAGGACTCAAAATTAACCCCATGATTTTGGAGGTAGTTTGCCTGTGATATAAAGCGCCCTAACCCTAAATCATCTCCTCGTTCAGTGATGATATGTTGTTCTGCTGTTGCCGTGAGACGGTATACAATCACCTTTAACAGACTAGGTATGGCGCGCTGCGTTTGCGCGATTGATAATCCTGAAATATCTGCGAGTAGCGGTACCGCTTGCGCCAAATCTTGCTGCCAACCATGATAAAGCGAGAGTGGCTCCATGAATTTTGGGGCGATAGATACGGCTACAGACTGCATAAAATTTTACTCTTTGACGACCAGCTTGATGCATACCTTGAACTAACTACCCACCAAGGCTGCATAACATTCAACTTTACTTAAATGACGGGCACTAAAATCCACCGCAGTCTATCGCAAAGCGTTAACTGCGGTTTTTGTAACCAACTTTATTTATATATTATCTATACTTGCTATTTCTGTTAAACACAAATTAAA
>CALAPG010000134.1 GCA_937889485.1 uncultured Moraxella sp.
ATTAAACGCAATGGTGATGATGCAATAGCACTGTATTCATCTACGTTAGAACATTTACACACCGCTGTAAAATCCCCACGTTCAAACATCCCTTTTGTTAAATCACTTCCAGTAATCTCTTTATGTGGCTGCTCAAACTCGATATCGGGGAATATGGCTTGTAACCGCTCGTAGTTTTCAGGTGTGGCATGGCAACAAGTTGTTAATGAACACAAATTACCACTTTTGGATTTTGCATATATAACGCCACATAAATCCAAAAATCTTTCAATTTCCTCGATATTTTTATTTAATCTAAAATAAACCTTGTCCCCCGCCTTAAATTTAGGCTCTGATGCTTCGGTCTCAAACTCAGGCGTTAATTCCATGCCTTGCGGTGGGTTTTCTGCTGATTTCGATAGGTCAGTGAGTAGGGCGATTAGGTCATCGGCTTGTATCTCAGTGTGGGCATGCTTATTTTCAAAGTAACAATTACCGCGTTCATAGGCGCAAGTTAAAACCATTAACTTGTTCAAAAACAAGCAATCTGCATCTAGCATCACAGGTTCTTTGAAATGGCTACCGCTAAGCCAACAGCCACCCAGCGCAAATAATAACTCTTGAATTTGTCGGCTCTGCTCTGGAGTAACGCGTACTTTGTAGTTTTTATCTAGTTTCATAATTCGCTCACTTATTGATTAAGCAATAAATGCCACCGTTGCCAGTGGCACTTTTTTGGTTAGGCTTGGGTCAATGCTTCAAGATTGCTTTCAAGCACTGCATCTAGCTGATTGAAGGTTGCCTCGCTTAATTGCACTTGAGCAGCGTATAGCTCAGCGCGAACATCATTGACATTATCTAGCGTCATGCCGCTGATTAGTTTCATCAGGTCGCTGGCAACCTTTTTTTCACCTGACAACGCGACTTTTTCTTTCGGCTCGCTGACTGGCTCATCATTGGCTGGCGTGGCGACTGAATCAATAGCTTGCTCAGTCATTTGCTTGTCGGTAAATGCTGTTGCTTCATGTGGCCACACACTTTCAAGCGCATTCGCCTGAAGTTCTGATTTCTTATTTGTCAAAGCATTTCTAAGTGTTGACAAGTCATCACCACACAAATTAACTTTTGGGTTTTCGCTTAATGCCTTGATTGACTGACCCATAGCTCGCACTTGATCCATTGTTTCAATGGCGCTAATCTGCGTTAACAAAGGATTGATATCGTAGCAGGGTATTTGTTGCTGTTTTTGCTGCGCGGCTGGCTGTGGTGCGGGCTCTGGGGTCACGTCAACAAAATCGCGTACTTCATCGGCTGAATAAATACCCATCAAAATCTCTGGTGCATAGATGCGACCAAAGAAGGCGGCTGCACGATAACGCAGCATTTGACCCGCCATTGTTTGCCATTTGCTACCGTTCTTCTGATACCAACCTTCTTTAACCGCCATTTCCATGCTGATTTTGTCTGATTGCAGACGATTGCCTTTTTTATCAGTTGTCCATGCAATGCAAGTAAGATTTTCAAGTTTGACAGTGGCTTGATTGGATAATTTTTTGCCGTTTTCCCAATAGCTGTTGACGTACTCGATTTCCTTTTCGCCTTCGTTGACGATTTCAAACTGTAGCGGGTCAAATTTGCCACAGGCGTTGATAGCGGCGATGATAAACTGGCTTGACCATGCAGGGCGCCCTTCAATAATGTAAAGATTTTGCATAATCATCAGCGGGTCATAGCCCATGCGATTCGCCATGTTTAAAGCGATAAGGCAGTTTGAGGTGGCGTTTGGGTTTTCCATCAACTGAGGCGTGCCGTCTGCATTAGTCATGGCTTTGCCGTATTGGTTTTTGACAGGCACCCAACGGCGATAATCAGTTGGCACCAGACTTGAACCCGATAGAAAACTGGCGGCATTGATCGCTTCATTAAAGTTAGTGACTTGAAACACGCCATTATTAGAAATGGCAGTTGTAGTCGGTGAGATCGGA
>CALAPG010000135.1 GCA_937889485.1 uncultured Moraxella sp.
TTTCTATGATAGCGCCGAGCTCAGTATTTACAGCTGCTGAGCGTGGATCAAAGTTAAAAGAACCAACAAATAACAACTCACCGTCTACGGAAAATGTCTTGGCATGTAGACTTGCCGTGCTACGGTTGAGCCAGCGATGGTGGTCTTTATGCTGCCTACGATAATGGCGTGATGCGCGGTCAAGCGGACGTTTTGCCCAAGATTTTTTGATAAGACGGCTACTGCGCTTGGATTTTAGCTCAAACAAATTCACCCTGCCAAGTAGCAGTGCTTTACGGTAACGCATGTAGCCTGCATGCACCGCAATTACATCGTTGGCGGTGAGTGAGTTGGTTAAAATATTGAGCTCAATGCCGCGTTTTGCCAAGTTTACAAAGCGCGCGGTCCACAATTGGGAGGGTACAAAATAAGGCGAAACAATCGTTAAGCTTTTTTTGGGCGATAACAGCGTGGACGCAATTTGTTCAATTAAGGTGGCGGCATTTTGTGTCGTAGTGTCGATAGCATTAGTCACATTGGTCGCATGGCGATAATGGTGTGGGTAGTGATTGTGTTTGAGTAAAACATCAGGCAACGCTTTGGTAGGCGGATCGCTTACAAAACGGACGTTCACCCATAAAAAGCGCAGTAAGCCTTGCTCAAGGTTGTCCAAAAAATCGCTATCACTTAATGCTTGGCGATATCGGGCAGTTTGGGTAGTGTACTGTTGGTGATTGGTCTTGGATAAATCCACGAGTGTATGCTGCTTGCGAATAATTTTGGCAACAGGAAAGCTGGCTGCACTGTTCCAATAACGGTCAAAATCGGTAGACACCTCATTGACTACCTCTCCAATCGCCAATACATCAAGGTCGGCAAAATTGACTTTTTCATTAATATCAAAATACTCATCGCCAATATTGCGCCCACCAAAGATAGTGGCTTGGTTGTCCACGGTAAAGGATTTGTTGTGCATACGCCGATTAAGGCGTTTTAGTGCGGTAAGATAGCCCAATATTCGAAAGCGCCGATTCATAAAAGGATTAAATAATCTTACGTCGATATTGGGGTGGCTGTCTAACGTCTGTAACACCGCGTCCATGCCCACTGTGTTGTTGTCATCTAACAGTAATCTGACCCTAACGCCACGTTCTGCCGCTTGCCAAACCTCATAAAATAATAGCCTGCCAGACGCATCGTCATGCCACATATAATACTGTAAGTCAAGACTACGTTGTGCAATTTGAGTGAGTAACACACGAACATTAAGTGCCTCACGCCCATCATCAATGGCATAGACACCTGATAATTTTTGGCGAGTTTGCTTTGCCAATCTTGGGTGCTGTGCTTGGACAACGTCATTAAAATGGGCATCAGTTTTGGCCGTGGCTTGGGGGTCTTGCTCATGGCAAAACTGGGCAAGTAGCCGCCATAGACGGTTATTCTCGCCCAAATCTTCATTAATAAAATAACTTGCCGCCACATCATCATGGCTTGGCAAGCGGTGGTTTGCCACGCCCACCAATGTGGCAAGTAAGCTCAGTATGCCCGCTAGCGCCCAATGCCAATACCCCAACACCCAATCAAATACTGTGGATAACATGGGGAGGCCAAATGTCATTAGACCATCAATACGGTATATAAATAGTTGCAATCTTGAGCCTCATCCACCAATAAACCCACCAAATCAGACGTGGCCAGGCTAGTACGACTTTGCCTCACCAAAGTCATACTATAAACGTAATAGCGGCAAGGATTATAGAGGTTTTAATAGCAGGTTTTGTAAAATTAAATAGTAAATCTCAGCAAGTTTACCCAGCTCATTTACCGCCACTTGCTCATCTACCTGATGAATCGTGGCATTTTTTACCCCAAGTTCCACCACTTCTGCGCCCATCGGTGCAATAAAACGACCATCGGAGGTACCCCCTGAGGTTGAAAGCTCAGTTTGGATGCCCATTACTTCAGTGATGGCGGACTGGCAAGCGCCCACCAGTTTGCCTTGCGGGGTCAAAAAAGGATTGCCCGACAATCGCCAGTCAATGTGGTAGCTAGCATTAGCGGCGGCAAAATGTCTATCAAAAATGGCATGGGTGGTTTGTTTAAGTGCCGCCTCATTGGTTTCGGTAGAAAAACGGAAATTAAACTCAGCACACAGTGTAGCAGGAATGACATTATTGGCACCTGTACCAGCATTGATATTAGAGATTTGCAAGCTGGTGGCAGGAAAATAATCATTGCCGTGATCCCACGTCTGTGCGGTCAGCTCGGCTAAAGCAGGTAAGGCATAGTGAATAGGATTAGCAGCAAGATGCGGATAAGCCACGTGACCTTGTTTGCCTGTCACCGTCAAGATGCCACCCAATGAGCCACGTCGACCATTTTTGATGATATCGCCCAATTGGTGGGTGCTAGAGGGCTCCCCAACCAAGCAATAAGTAATGGGCTGCTGTCGTGCTTGCAAAGTTTCTACCACTTTTACCGTACCATTGACAGAAGGCCCCTCCTCATCAGACGTAATCAAAAAAGCAATGGCGCCGTCATGCTGTGGATGCTCACTCACAAATTGCTCCACCGCCACAGTAAAGGCAGCGATCGCTGTTTTCATATCTGCTGCGCCACGACCGTACAAAATGCCATCTTGAACAGTTGGCTCAAAAGGGGGATAGCGCCATTTGGTAACATCACCTGTGGGCACGACATCGGTATGACCTGCAAAGCATAGCACAGGCGCATCGGTGGCTTGACTACCGCGGCGAATCGCCCACAAGTTTTTGACCTCGGCGTCACGGCCCGTTGCGGTTTTATCACCAAAATATAAAAATTCGCAGTCAAAACCCATGTTTTCCAAACGCTTGGCAAGGGTGTTTTGGCAGTCATAATCCGTGGGCGTCACCGATGGTTGGCGCATCAAATCTAGACTTAATGCAAGTGTTGCTTGTTGTAAATGGCTAATTTGGTGATTAGCCAAAGCGCTATCTGTCATGTGCTTTCCTCAAAGTTATCAAAAATTATCCAAAATGCCCAAAAATCGGCATAAAATCGCTAAATATTAGCATAAATTTTGGGTATAACCACTAGCATTGTTCACTTTGTGCTGATAATTTGACTAAAATGGTGCGCTTGGTGGCAAATAGGCATTAACTGAGGGATTTACTGTACGCTTAATTAAAAAATTAGCTAAGCAATTAACTACTAAGCCACCAACTAAGCAATCGATAAAAAGGGCTTTAGTGACTATGAGGGCAATCTTTGGTAGCGGTATTGAGATAGATTTTTATACCGTTTTATATGGAATGGGAGTGTCGTTTTCGCTTATTTTGGCAATCGGTGCCCAAAACGCTTTTGTACTCAAACAAGGGCTAAAACAGCAATTTGTGTTTAGCGTTTGCTTGATCTGTGCATTATCCGATGCGTTGTTGATTTCAGCAGGGGTCTTTGGTTTTAGTCATATAATCACCCAGTTTCCGCTGGTCGTGACCCTTGCCAAATATGCGGGCGCGCTGTTTTTGGGGGTGTATGGCGCGCGTAGTTTTTATAATGGTTTTACCCAAAATCAACAGTTATTGGCAGGTGGTGAGTCTGTGGCAAGCTTTTGGCAAGTCGTGGCTATGTGCTTG
>CALAPG010000136.1 GCA_937889485.1 uncultured Moraxella sp.
GATTTTCAATCACAGATTTTTGCCATGATTGATGGATAATTTGGTCAAAAATAGCTTGGTAATGGGGTTTTTCACTATCAAGTTCATTATCAAGCCAATCAATGGGCAAATCACGAACAAATTGATAAGTCAAATTTTGTAGAAAACGGATTTGCTCCGTCAATGACAGCTCATCAATGGCTTGGCTGATAAAATTGGTCACATCCGCATAACTTTTCATGGTTAACTTTCTCTGACCAATGCAATTTGACGCTCTGCCAAAGCGGTTTCCCATTGCAGTTGGCGCGCTTTGATGGTTGCAATTTGGCTTGGATCTGGAAGGTAGTCTTGATGGGCATCTATCAGCTGCACAATCATGCCACCTTGAGCCGCGTTTGCGATGCTGTCTAGTTTTCTCATCGTACCTCTATCGGGCAGTGCCAAATTTGAAACACCAACCAACACCTGCACAGGGGTGGTTTGTAAATACGTGATGAGTTTTTCAAGGTCATCACGGTCATCAACTCGACCGAAGTTTTGCGCATTCATGCCAACGGTTTTGGCATACCAGTGTGGATTGGCTTGTGGGTACTCAAGCAGTACGGCAAGTTTATTGGCTAGGCTGATTTGAGCCGTTGGTGCAATAGGTTTTTGCTCGGCAGGACTGTCATCGGGGTCAACGACTTTACGCTGCCAAAAATCAATAATTTTTTGATAATAAGGCTGTTTGATATTGAGCGTCATACGGCTTGAGCGCACCTTGATAAGGCAAAATAGCCATGCTACCAAGCGCGGTGCAATGCCATACATCAATAAGCTGCCAATTAATAACATCGCCCAGCGAAATGCCACCATCTGCGGCGTGGTTTCTGGGTTCATCTGCGCGGTGATGATGTCTTGGGCGGTCGGGGTGGGAAAGCCCACAATATTGGGTAGCCACGACATGACCTTGACCAATTCCACCACGGTGCTGTCTTGTAATAGGGTGGATTCCCACATAAAGTTATAATTTTTTACCAATAACAACAAAATCAGTGACACCAACATTCCCAACAAGCTGGCGAGCCAAAACTGGTGGCTCACACGGCTGATATACCATTTGGTGCCCGTATGATTGAGCTGATGCTGATACAGCTCAATGGCAGTTTGGGTGACCGCATCTTTGCCACGCACCAACGTGGCAGGGGTAAATAGGCTGCCAAAAAAGCTGGGTTTGTTGCGTGGGGACAGTAGCACCCACCCAAGCCAGACCAACAGTATCAAGGTATTAAAACCCAACAGACTAGCTAATACATAAAAAAAGTTGACCACATTTGCTTGCATGACGCCAACTAACGCAACAAAACCGATGACAAACCACATGACCGTCAAACCCCAAATCACCCCATTGAGACGGGTGTCAATGGTGGCGAGCAGATGGGCAAGTTTGCCATCAGTATCAATACGCGCGGCGCGGCGGCGTAGTTTGGTGAGGAAGTTACCCGATTCATTTTGTAGTTTTTCGGTGATGAGAATGGGGTCAGCTGAGAAAATATGATTTTTTTCTTCTAGCCTGCGGACAAGTTCGGTGAGTTGGTCTTGTGCGTTATACATGTTTTAGCCTCACCATCCCAATATAGTGGCGGCTAAACTGATACGCCACGCGCCCCGAGCGTCCACCGCGCTCACTGGCAAAGCGCAATGCTGCCGCGCTCGCCTTGTCATCAAAGGGTAACTTTGCCTGCGCCAAATAATGCACGCAAATATCCAAGTACACAGGCTGCGTCATCGGATGAAACGCGAGCCACAGCCCAAAGCGGTCAGAGAGCGACACCGTCTCATCAATTGTCTCATACGGGTTGACCTCATCGGTCTGCCCGTTGTAGATACTCATATTATCTTTCATCAGCTGCGGCAGTAGATGGCGGCGGTTACTGGTCGCATAGACAAGTAGGTTATCCTGCTCACTGTCTAGCGCGCCATCTAGCACGCTTTTTAGGGTGCGGTAATTTTCATCTTGACCATTAAACGCCAAGTCGTCACAGTACACCACATAACGACAGCCATGATTGGGGTAGGTGTGATGTAGCGTTCGTATCGCTTGACGAATCGGCTCTAGCATCACCAAGTCATCTCTAGATACTTCAATAATACGCAGCCCATGGTCTTTATATTGGTGCAATAACGCGCGAATCAGTGATGACTTACCTGCCCCACGCGTACCTGTCATCAATACATGATTGGCGGGCAAGCCTGCCAGGTATTGACGGGTGTTTTGTATGAGTTTGGCTTTTTGGGTATCAATGCCCAGCAAATCATCAAGCGACAACTGCCAATCAATGGTCAATGGCAGCAGCGTCCCACTGCCTGTGTGGCGATTGGGCTGCCAACGGTAAGCAAGCACGGTTGGGTCAAGCTGTACGGGGGTGGCAAGCTGAGCTTGTAAAAACTGGCTCAGTAGGGTTTGCAAATCAGCCGATAGACAAAGGTGTGACATAATTTTTATTTCATCTTATTCAAACATTTATCATACCAAAATCAGCGCAGCAACCAAAAAATATTTACGAAATGTGGAAGAAAACTTGCATTTTGTCGACAAAAAAACTACTTTATCAACTACTTAAAAAAAACTCACTATCTCAAACCGCATTTTAAGGATAAAAGATGCATTTTCAACCAAACCGTTATTTTACTATTAACCCACTTACTATCGCCATCGCGATCACCACATTGGGATTGGGCGGCTGTGCAAGTCAACCACTAGCGGCTCAAAAAGACCCCATCCACCACCAAGTGATTAGCGCTTATGAAGCCATGCTAGGCAAACAAAGCTACGCTTACGACATGAACGTAAGCATTCAAACATCCCCCGCGCGTCTCACCACTGACATAGCACCTACACCAAAGCGCGATGCGCTTATCACAACATGGGCAAATGACAAAAAGCTCACCCCAGAGCAGCAGACCTTAATACAAACCGCGCAGCACTACCAACGTGTGGGTGAGGTTGACCCCTTCAAGGTGCTAGGCATCTTTGGCAAGCGTTTTCATCTTTCTGCCCAAGGCGTCATGGACTTGGGGCATGGGCAATTTAGCGTGGCGCCCCAACTAAACTACCGCCAACCCAATGCCGCCTCCTATCTCAAAGTGCCAATGGCAGTTGACCTAAAAAATGCCAAATTCTATGTCGATATGAGCGTGGCGTCAGAACTGGTCACCGACCCCAAATACGATGGGCGCTACATTGAGCTTGACTACGGAAAATGGCTAAAAGAGAAAAAAATAGACCTAAACCCTTGGCTACAAATAGTCAAAGACGCTTCACTGATCACACCCACACTGGCGCGAGAAAAAGACTACCAAGTCATGCCATTAACCGCTGAAGACCGAAAAAAAGGCATCAACCAAAAAATAGGCTACCAACTTAACTACCATGAAGCATTCGCCAATTATCTGTTATATCTGTACCTAAACTCAGATTACTTTAAAAACCTATTGGCGCAAAATCAAGACAGCGTCACCGACTCTGCCACCCTCATCACCGACATACTCAAATCTAGCAAACCTGTGGGTAACGATGACCAAGCCTATGAAGCCGCCTTGCGCGTCTATCGTGCCATCGAGGCCGCCCAAGACAGCGCCGCCCAAGCCCCTAGCAGCACCGACAACCCTGAGCCCTATGCTACCGACAGTGACGGCAGCGAGCCGCACCTAGACGCCCATGAATCCACAGACGATGAAGGGCACATGCAGCAAGCACTACAAGCCTTCAACCAATACAAAACTGACAAATACACCCCAGTTGCCAACCTCAAGAACATCATTGCAACCAACCCACAAGCCATGGCACAGCTACGACTAGCCGCCGCCGAAGACCTCAAAACCATGATAAATACCGACGATGTTTCAACCATTGAATATGGCTTTAATCGTCACAAACAACTGATATCCTTGGTATCACTCAGTCCTTTCCCAAAAGTTGACAGCATCAAAACCCAACCTGCCGCCACCGCGACAGCAAAGCCGCAAATTAAATCAGTCATGAACTTTTACAACTACGGCAAAGCGCGCGTCGACCCTGCTATTTTTGCCAATGCTGTTACTTGGAAAGAAGCCACCAAAGAAGACAGTATCGTCGCGGTCACCAAAAAAAATGCAGAGTTTAAAAAACAAAAAAATCTAGAAACCTTTGCCCAAAGCCTATTTCGCCAAGACAAAAGTTATATCCAAACCTATGAAACCCTGTACGAATACCAATACCTACTCAACCAAAGCGAAGAAGACTTACAACACCTCAATCAAGCACAGTTAAAAACCATTGCCAAACAACTGGCAATCAACAGTGCCTTAGAAAACAACATTGACATCACCAATGCTCACGCTACCAGCCCACAGGCTCTTATGGATCAAAACCATGAAAGCGCTGCAGACGACTATGAAGATAGCAACATCAAGGATGAAGTACAAGAAGCAGTCAATCACGCCTATTTACAGCAGCAATCACTCAACAACGTAAAAAAATGGCGCCAACAAGGGCTAACAGATGCCGTAATCTTTAGCAAATTGTACACCACTTTACAGGCAGACGACGCAGCAGCAGAGACCTATCATTATGAAAGCGAAGCACAAATCAGTAACTCGCCAGAACAAGACGCTTGTGAGCTGTTACTAGACAGCGACCAACTTGATAAAAAATCGCACCGTACACTCAGCAAAATATGTGCAAAATTGCCACAGGAAGCTGCCGCCGTCGAGGCTAAGCCCGCCCAACCTTCTCAGCAAGCTCAAGCTAGAAAACAGGCGTTTGCTGAACTATTGGGTAACATAGCCGTGCAAGACATGCAGCAGCCATCAGCGGACAACACCAACCAAGACCAACTCATCAAAAAAATCGAGCCGTTTATTGATGAAAGCTATAGTTATAGCGAGTCTGCATACCGAGAAGCCTATCGCATCATGCTGCTTAGCAAGTAATCGAGGCATTGTTTTATACCCTTGTTTTATAAAAAAAGCTGAACCTTCGGGTTCAGCTTTTTTAACAACTAACGCGGCGTTATAGCACAGTGCGAACCGTCTGCGCATCGTCTAGCATCTTATAAAGTTGGTTGACTTCATCGGCATGGGTTAGGTATAAATTACCCCGTACCGAATGAAAGCGCCCTGTTCGTGATGGTTTTAGAGTCAAGCTTGCCAAGTCAAAGCTAGGAAACAATGTGCCCAAGATAAGTTTAACCTCATCCATCAAGGTTTCTTTATGTCCTTCATGCCCAATGATGCTAATCGGGTAATCCATGGGAAAGTGCCACAACTCAATGTTTTGAATATCTGTTTTTTTGCCTTGAATTGGACGTTCAAGTGAACAGCCGCCGTCGATGTTACTAATTTTGATGGTTTTGTCGCTCATGGGCGTACCTCATTTTTTTGTGTCTTATCACTACATGGTGACTATTTTGCTAGTTTCAATCAAGAAATTATTGCAAGAAATTATTGCAAGGAGTAACCCAACGCCAAAAAAGCTGAAACAGGTATTTCAGCTTTTTTAACAACCTTAATAAAAAATTTTAGTCGTTTTCAAGGAATGAGCGTAAATGCTCAGAGCGAGAAGGGTGGCGCAGTTTGCGCAAAGCTTTGGCTTCAATTTGGCGGATACGCTCACGGGTGACATCAAACTGTTTGCCCACTTCCTCTAGGGTGTGGTCAGTTGACATGTCAATACCAAAACGCATTTTTAGCACTTTGGCCTCACGTTCGGTAAGGTTGGCTAGCACTTCACGGGTGGCTTCTTTTAAGCCTTGCGCGGTGGCTTCATCCACAGGACTACTGATGCTTGAGTCTTCAATAAAATCACCCAAATGGCTGTCTTCATCATCGCCAATAGGGGTTTCCATTGAAATAGGTTCTTTGGCGATTTTGAGCACTTTACGGACTTTAACTTCGTCCATCTCTAAGCGCTCGCCGAGCTCTTCAGGGGTGGGTTCGCGTCCCATCTCTTGTAGCAGCTGGCGTGAGACACGGTTGATTTTG
>CALAPG010000137.1 GCA_937889485.1 uncultured Moraxella sp.
CAAAAATTTTTACTGAGAATTCCAAAAAGTAGTCTATGACCTTTATCAGAAATAATAGGGGCAGATTTCATTGAATGACTTGGTTAATTATTCTGCCACTATAGAAGTGATAATTAGCATTTCAACTGAGCGTTTGACAGATACTGCTACGCCCAACCCAACGTGCGCAATACCACCATACCAACGGCAATACTTAGCATTGAGAATACGGTAGTAAAGCCTAAGATATTTGCCGCGAGCACGTCATTGGCGCCCATACTACGCGCCATTACATAGCTTGCTGCGGCTACCGGTGATGCCACCATCAAGAATAACACCCCCATCTGAATCGGCGATAACGCAAATAACCAACCGATAACAATCGCGGTCAACGGTGCAACGATAATCCGTGCAATACTTGCCTGCATCGACACGCCCGATGTACTAAACATCGCCTTAAGGTCTAACGTTGCCCCCGCACAGATAAGTGCCAATGGTAAAGCAACCGCAGCGAGCAATTCCCCAGTTTTTACAATGACCTGTGGCGGCATTGGTAGACCAGAGAACTTATACACAAACGCGGCTACCAACGCGATAATCAAGGGGTTTTGGCCGATTTTTTTGGTGATACTTAACACTTGGTGCCAAAAACTGCCCTTGGGCGCGTCACTACGGCTTAAGGTAATCACTGACAGGATATTATAGACGATGGTAATAATCCCCATATACACGGCACCGACACTCACGCCCTTATCGCCATAGGCATTCGCCACAGTCGCAAGACCCATAATCGCCATATTACTGCGAAACACGCCTTGAGTGAAGACACCTTTATCGCGCGGGTCTGCTACAAAAAAATACGCAAACCACTCTGCCAATAAAAATAGACTAAACGTTACTATCAGTCCTGCACCAATCAAATTGAGCTGGCTAGAAAAATCAATCTCACTTTTTAGAATGCTAAAAAACAACAAACAGGGCAAACAATAGTTAAATACCATGTCCGTCGCTGTTTCTACAAAGCTTTGATTAATAGCGCGTTTTTTTTGCATCACCAGACCCAATAACATCAAAAGGATATTGGGCAACGTGATTTTGAGCGCGAATAAAAAAGCCGTTAACACAGTACCTACCACAGTGACTATCGCAACATTATTGGCTCAGAATTTCGCGGGATTTTTTGGTTTTTTTAATCATCATGGCAAGTAGTTGCACTGCCGCAGGGGTGACGCCGCTAATACGGCTGGCTTGCGCTAGCGTGGTTGGGCGAACCTTTTGCAGTTTTTGCACAATCTCATTGGACAGTCCCGAAATATCCTGATAGCTGAAGTCTTCAGGAATCAAGGTATGCTCCAGTTTTTTCATTTGACCGATTTCAACTTGCTGGCGGTCGATATACCCTGCATATTTTACACCAATTTCAATTTGCTCACCCACTTCAGCCGTGGCGCTAGATTGTGTTAATTCACTGATATCGTCAAATGACACATTGGGGCGTTTTAACAAATCGAGTGCGTTGTTTTCTTTGGTCAATACTTCGCCAGTTTTTTCAATAAATGCTTGTCCCAACGCATTGTGTGGAGTCGCCCAAAGCGCGCGTAGGCGAGCGGTTTCTTGCTCAATCGCCGTCATTTTATCAGTATATACTTGCCAGCGCGCGTCATCTACCAGTCCAAGCTCACGTCCAATTTCGGTCAAACGCTGGTCAGCATTGTCTTCACGTAGTAGCAAACGGTACTCAGCACGGCTAGTAAACATGCGATACGGCTCTTTGGTGCCATGGGTAATCAAGTCATCCACCAACACGCCAATATAGGCTTGATCACGGCGTGGCGTCCATGCGTCTAGCCCTTGGGTGCGCCTTGCAGCATTGAGCCCTGCCAAAATGCCTTGTGCTGCTGCTTCTTCATAGCCTGTGGTACCGTTGATTTGACCTGCAAAAAATAGATTGGCAATTGATTTGGTTTCAAGGCTGGGTTTTAGGTTTTGTGGGTCAAAATAGTCATATTCAATGGCATAGCCAGGACGTAAAATATGGGCATTTTCAAGCCCTTTCATGGAGCGCACAAGCGCCAGCTGAATATCAAAAGGCAGACTGGTTGAGATACCGTTGGGGTAAAGCTCATGGGTGGTTAAGCCTTCAGGTTCAATAAAAATCTGATGGCTATCTTTGTCGGCAAAGCGGTGAATTTTATCTTCAATTGATGGGCAGTAGCGCGGGCCTATGCCTTCAATAACACCAGAATACATGGGCGAACGGTCAAGACCACTTCTAATAATATCGTGGGTGCGTTCATTGGTGTGAGTGATATAGCAATTAATTTGGCGTGGGTGCATCGACACATCGCCTAGGTATGACATTACAGGCAGTGGCGTGTCCCCTGGCTGCACTGTCATAACACTAAAATCCACGCTGCGCGCATCAATGCGTGGTGGTGTACCTGTTTTTAGGCGTCCAACGGGTAGTTTGAGTTCACGCAGTCTATCTGCCAGACGAATAGACGGTGGGTCACCTGCACGACCGCCTTTGTGATTTTCAAGCCCAATATGAATCGTGCCACCCAAAAAAGTCCCCGATGTCAGTACCACTGCCCCACAGGCAAACTCAATCCCTGATTGGGTGACAACCGCGACCGCTTGTCCATTTTCTACCAAGATGTCATCAGCTGCCTGCTGAAAAATATCAAGGTTGGGCTGATTTTCTAAAGTATGACGAATCGCTGCTTTATATAAGATGCGGTCTGCTTGCGCGCGCGTTGCCCGTACAGCGGCGCCTTTACGGCTGTTGAGCACTCGAAACTGAATGCCTGCTTTATCCGTTGCCAGAGCCATCGCACCGCCCAGCGCGTCAACCTCACGTACCAAATGCGACTTACCAATACCGCCAATGGCAGGATTACAGCTCATTTGCCCCAAGGTTTCAATGTTGTGCGTCAATAGCAGCGTTTGCTGCCCCATTCTAGCGGCTGCTAGTGCTGCTTCAGTTCCTGCATGACCGCCGCCAATGACAATTACATCATAGATTTTTGGGTATTTCATGGTGCCACCAATTGTTGCGCTTATCGTTTTAAAAGGGGGGCATTATACCATGCACGATGACTTTCTAGGATAATTTGGGGCAATAAAATTGTATGAAATGGTGAAAAGCTTACCGCTTTTTGCCATTTGCCTGTGTGTTTGCCTACCTTGTAGCACCCATTATAATGATGGGCGGTGTGACGAACCTGTTTTAGGCGCCAAATTCACTTTCGTGAATAACTAGCAATTCATCTTTTAGACTGGTCACGCGCAGCTCTATACCATCATTGAACACCTCAATATTGGCACCTTTACTGTCTTTATAGTCCTTATGGCGGCGAAAGTTATGTTCAATTTCAAAGCGGATGACGTTGGCAAGTAAGCCTTGTAGCTCGGTCAAGGTGTAATCTTCCCAAGCAAGGTCAAGATAAGGGGCAAGCTTACCCGTAATCATACGAATTTTGTTATCTACTTTAACTACTTTTGTTGTCATTATGATTCTCCCACTATTGAAATGTCGGTTATAACCCGTTTTGTTGCTTAGCTAAAATAACGAGGATTTCAGCCGTTAAGCGGATTTTTTTGCGTTTGTGACGTTTCAATGCTAACGGATTCATGACGGTTTTTCAAGAAACATTGTTTGACTTGTCATGTTATAAAATTAATGGCAGCCAGTTAACTGATTGGCTCAACTGGGTAGATGGTTTGCTTATCATAGCCTTTAAGACTTGCCCATCTTTTAGTAGTCAAAAATTGGTGCCAAAAAGGCACGTGGTGCGCGAAACACGGTTTTATCATGGTAAAAGTCTGCCAGTTGATTGTTTGTGGTATAAGTGGGTAGCCCCATGACAGGCAGTGGCTGAAAAATCTTGGAATCTACGCAAGTTTTGGCAAATAGCTGAGCAACAAAGT
>CALAPG010000138.1 GCA_937889485.1 uncultured Moraxella sp.
ATCACCGCCATCGAAAACGAGCAGCCACTTGACGAAACCCAAACCCAAATGCTACTTACCACAGCATTAGACAGAGCCATCAATACCATTGATTTATCCTATCTTGAAATGCGCGGGGTAATGCTATCGATTATGCAAGGCAAATGCTCGGATGCTATGATGGGGGCGCTACTGACGGCGCTACGGATGAAAGGTGAAAGTATTGAAGAAATCACTGCGGCAGCCCAAGTCATGCGCGAGCTTGCTATTAATGTAGATTTATCGGGCATGCCGCATTTGGTGGATATTGTGGGTACAGGCGGTGATGGGGCAAATTTGTTTAATGTGTCAACCGCTGCTAGCATGGTGGCGGCGGTAGCAGGCTGTCATGTTGCCAAACATGGTAATGGTGGCGTGTCTGGCAAGTCTGGTAGCTCAGATTTGTTGCAAGCGGCGGGGATTAATTTGAATTTAACCAATGACCAACTCGCCCAAGTCATTCATCATCATGGCGTGGGTTTTTTATTTGCGCCCAATCATCACATTGCGATGAAATACGCCATGCCCATTCGCCGCGCCCTTAAGACGCGCACCGTGTTTAATATTTTGGGTCCTTTAACCAATCCTGCGGGCGTCAAAAATGCCATGATTGGTGTGTTTACCCCTGCACTGTGTGAGCCTTTGGCACATGTGCTCAAAAATCTAGGGGCATCCCATGTGATGGTGGTGGGCTCTATTGATAACTTAGATGAAATCTCTTTGGCATCCACCACCCATGTGGCAGAGCTTAAAGACGGTAAAATTAGCGTGTATGACATTGAGCCTGAAGACGTTGGGATTGCATCACAAACATTAAAAGGGTTAATTATCGACACGCCAGCCCAAAGCTTGGCGCTTATACAGGCGGCGCTGGCAAACGACCCACACAAATCTATGACCGCCAAAAAAGCAGCGGATATGATTGCACTCAATGCAGGTGCTACTATTTATGTGTCGGGGGTGGCAGCCAGTTTCAAAGACGGTGTTGCGCTAGCTAAAACCATCATTGACAGCGGTCAAGCACTCAAAAAAATGCAAGCTTTGGCAGCGTTTACCCAGCAATTTGCAACCACCTAACCCCAAATAGAGACAACCATGAATAACACGCCCTCGGTACTACAAAAAATTGTTGCTACCAAACACCAAGAAATCAGCGTTGCAAAACAGCGCTACAGTTACAATGACTTGGCACAATTAGCCAAGCAGCAAGACCCCGTTCGCGACTTTGCCGCAAGCCTACGCGAGGCAGGCATTCGCATCATTGCCGAGGTCAAAAAAGCCTCACCATCAAAAGGCATTATCGCGCCTAACTTTGACCCAGTTGCTACTGCAAAAGGTTATGAACAAGCGGGTGCGGCTTGCCTATCGGTATTGACGGATACTGACTACTTCCAAGGCTCGGATGCGTATTTATTGCAAGTGCGCCAAGCGGTAAGCCTACCTGTGCTACGCAAAGATTTT
>CALAPG010000139.1 GCA_937889485.1 uncultured Moraxella sp.
CTGGTCAAACAAAAAAGGCAAGGTGTGTTACCTTGCCTTTTTGTTTGTCAGCTATTTGTCGGGGCTAAATTTGTTTACCTTTTAGTTGTCCCAATACCTGATCTAACTGCTGAACGTGATTGCGTAATTTTTGTTCGATACTGGCGAATTGGTCTTTAAGTTTGTCATCCACTTCATTCATGCGCTGAGCAAACTCATTTTTTTTCATCTCAATAGCTTTGGTTTTGAGCGCTTGCCACTCTGCAATGGTTTGTTTAAATGCCTGCTGCTCACTGGTAAAGCGTTCTTTGACCATCTGCATATCGGTGGTTAGGTTACCTGAGAAAGTCGCCACTTTACGCTCGGCACGTTTAAATGCCATTTCGGTCTGTGCGTGCTGAATTGTTACATCGGGCACACGTTTTAGATCGGAGGTCAACCCCAATTTTGACAAGCCATAGATAAACCATTTGCTTGGGTCATATTGCCACCATTTTACCCCATTTCGGTAGTCATATTGAAAGTAATGGTGATAATTGTGATAGCCTTCACCCCAAGTAAAAAGCGCCAAAATAGGGTTATCGCGTGCAGTGTTGGTATCGGTATAGGGACGAGTACCAAACATATGGCAAAGTGAGTTGATAAAAAACGTGAAATGATGCGTCAATACCAAACGTAGTAAACCTGCCAATAGTAGCGTGCCTACTACATCGCCAATCAGCCAACCTGCTAGTGCTGGCAAGCCAAGGTTTGCCAACAAAATCCAAACTGCATAGTACTTATCTTGTGCTACAAGCACAGGATCGGCTTTTAGGTCAGGAATGTTTTTGTAATCATAATGACCGCTCGGATAGTTTTTGAGCATCCACCCCATGTGAGAAAATAAAAAACCACGTTTGGCAGAGTAGGGGTCTTCATAAATGTCATCAACATGACGATGATGCAAACGGTGACCCGCACACCAATCAAAAACCGAACCCTGCACCGCGAGAGTACCCCCAATAAGTAAAAACCATTTGACAATTGGGTGTGCTTGGTAAGTACGGTGCGACCACAGACGGTGATAACCTACCGTGATGCTCATACCAGTCCATGCCATAAAAAACGCAAAGACTGCCCAGACAGCCCAACTTACAGAATGGGTTAATAGATAGTAAGGTACAATCAATAAAGCCGCCAAAGGCGTGCTAATTAAGACAAACGCGGGTATCCAATTGATGGGCGCGTTTTCAAAAGATTGGTTTTCTGCCATAGAAATGTCCTAAAGACGATCAAAATACGACATGTATTTTTTTAATCATCTAAGTATATTGTAGCGAAAAAAGCAAGAGATGTGAACACTTATACACTCAAAATTTTGACAGCACACGCCAAACAAAAATGCATAAACTTACTTTAATATTAGAGCGTTGCACGAATAATTCAATGGCTATTTGCGTTTTGACCTAATTTCTAGATAGACGGTAAGGTCTTACTGGTGCAAACAATCCGAAAGCAAGTTTGTCCTTGGCTAGGCACATATTCTAAGTTGGCATGATTGGCTTGACAAAATGCCTGCGACAAATAGAGTCCTAGCCCCGTGCCTTGGTGGTCAGTGGTAAAAAAAGGATTGAATAAAAACGGGATATTTTCTGTCAAAACCCCTTTGCCCGTATCAATGACCTCAATAAAAATTGATTTACCAGATTCATAAACATCAATGTTAACAAATGCATGCGATTGGGTTTTACTACTAAACCGTAAGCCATTGTTGATTAGATTAATTAAAATTTGCTCAAGCTGGTAATGATCAAACATGATCCCTTTGTCGGTGTCACAGCGCAAAAATACGTCATGCCCCTGAAAATTTGCCGCAATAAACGCCTGTAACCATGGTTTTGGCTCAATGAGTACCAAATTTGGGCGTTGTTGGCGAGACAGTTTGAGCACGTCTTCAATAATCTTGTTAACCCTAATGGTTTGTTGATAAATCATGTCATACAGTACCGCATTATCCTCAGACAACGTACTTTGGCTATCTTTTGCTTCTTCCATTAGTAGCTGGCTGGCTTGGCTAATAGCGGCTAGTGGGTTGCGTATCTCGTGGGCAATACTGGCAGATAATTGACCCAACGAGGCAAGTTTTAACTGCTGAGCACGGCTAAATTCATGGCGCAAATCTTCCACAAATATAATGGCATATTGCTGGCGCAGTTGGGTAATCCGTAATCTTAGATCATTATAATGCTGAGACGTGGGCTCGCCGATGGTAAAATTTGTTTGGTCTGTATTAGGGGTGTCAAGGCGAATTACCAAGGTTTCCTCAGCGTGCTTGATGATGGGCTGGAGCTCAAATGCCACACTGGGTAACAGATGATATAAATCAAAATTTGCCAATTGCTTTGGCAAATGTAGCTGCTCAATGGCGGTATCATTGGCGATAAGCAACTCTAAATCATGGGATAATACCACCACCCCTTGATCAATGGTCTGCACAATCTTGTTATTAATGGCATTGAGTGCGTTGACTTCATTAATTTGCCGTTTGGAGAGTAATTCAATTTGTTTGAGCCGTTTTGATAAAGTATGACTTAAATAGGCAACCCCTACAAAACTCATTGCCATAGACGCCACATTATTGACCAACGCATAATTAACATCACTTTTTAGGGTATGATAAAACTGCTGATAAATCACCAAGGTGATGGCAAACATTGTCAATAAAACAGCCTGATTGGTGCGCACGAGCATAAAAGATGCGGCAACTTGCACCAAAAATAATAAAATGATCTGTAAGTCATTGCCCCCATTAAAATAAAGTAGGGTTGTGAGCACCAGCGCATCAATGGTTAAACCCACCATGAGCAAGGTATTTTTAGGATAAAAATAATACAAGCCAAAAATAACTATGCTAAAACCCAAATAAAAAAATGTGGGTAGCAAGTTAACCAATACCCAATAATTTTGCTGACTGTTTTTGAGCGCCAAAATAAAGCTAAATGAAAAAAATATTGAAATAATAATTCGATAACCGTTGTAGACATTACCGATTTGTTTGTGCTTGTCTTGGGTGATGGCGTCATCAAATAGTGAAGAAAAAGAGGGATTGGTAATCATCGAAACTACCTGCCTATAAAAACGATAACATCATTAAAATGAAAGCGGGTAACAAACAACCGCGGGTATTAGTCATTTAGTTATTTTGGCATCAAGGTTGAATCAACCCATGACGCATGGCAAGGTGGGTTAGTTTGACATCACTATCGATATTGAGTTTTTCAAAAATTCGATAACGGTAAGTGTTGATAGTCTTCACGCTGACAAAGAGTTGATCGGCAATTTGTTGAGGGCTTTTACAATTAACCACCATCATTGCTACTTGCATTTCTCGCTCACTTAACAGGTCAAATGGCGATTCTGAATTATCGGTAAACAGGATATCTGCCAGCTGCTCAGCAACATCTGCGCTAAAATAGCGCCCGCCTTGGTACACTTTTTTGATGCCTTTGATCATCTCTTCTAAAGGCGTGCCCTTGGTGATATAGCCACTCACCCCTGCTTTAATCAGCATAGAGGGATAGGGCTGGGTAACCAATGAGCTAACGGCTAGGATTTTAGTGTTTTTGTCGGTTTGTAATAATCGTTTGGTGACTTCAAGACCGCCTACCGTTGGCATGTTAACATCTAACAATACCACATCGGGTTTTAGCTGTTTGGTTTTTATAATGGCGGTTTCACCGTCTGCTGCCTCACCAATCACATCAATGTCTTGGCTGTCAGACAGCATCCGCACGATTCCCATTCTTACCAAATCATGATCATCTACGACTAACACTTTAATCATTGTTTTCACCTTACTGTTTTCCCCTAACTAACCGATGACAACATCAGTACAGTCATGTCACATTTTTTTCATATTAGCACGTAACCCAAGTGGCAATGTAATATTTTATCCATCATTCTCACAAAACTGGCAACCTAAGCTGATCAAGCTAAGTATTAACAGCGCGGTTAGGTTGTTTGCCATAGTGTGCTTTGTTATGGTCATGGCTAAAAAAGCGGCGGAAAAATAGCTTAACGTCCATAATGTCTTTATAATAGCGTTACCTTATTTAAAACTATGACTAAAAAAATATGCGAATTCGTAAACTATTTAAATTTGAAAACGCCCATATCGTTCGTAATTGTAGCTCAGATCGGTGTAAATACTCCATACATGGCCACAGCTACCAAATTGAGTTGATACTGGAAGCGCATCGGCTTGATTATGGACAGATGGTGTATGATTTTGGGCTGTTAAAATCCTCTATTAAAGACATGATCGATAGCTTTGACCATGCCATCTGTTTTTGGGATAAAGATGACCTTGAATATATCGAGGCGTGTAAAAAATTCAGCGCACGCTGGATTAGTCTACCTGTATCGCCGTCTGCTGAGCAGTTTAGTCGTGTGGTATTTTTTTGGGCAAGAGAAATTTTAAAGCAAACCCAAATGCAAAACGGCGAAACCGATGTCAAAGTATATTCAGTGATTGCACACGAGACGGCAACAGGGTATGCGCAGTGCTTTGAAGATGATGTGGACAATGCCCAAATGGGGGCGTTGAGACTTGATGATTTTGCGTTTAGTGAGCAAGTCAAACAAGAATGGCATGACCCACTAATGTATGAAAAGCTCAAGACAGGTGAAACATTCACCAACCCCACTGTTGATTTACAAGTTAAACCATGAAAGCACATATTTTAACCAGCGAAAAAGACACCCAAACGCTTGCCAACGAGCTTGCCAAAATGAATCTGACAGGTAGTATCTGGCTATCGGGTGATTTGGGGGCGGGTAAGACGACGCTCACACGCTACTTACTACAAGCCATGGGGCATCAAGGTGCGGTGAAAAGCCCAACCTTTACCTTGGTAGAGCCGTATCGCATTGCCCAAGCCGATGGTACAGTTAAGCCTGTGTACCATGCCGATTTATACCGACTCAATGATCCTGAGGAGCTTGAATTTATTGGGTTTTATGAATACCAAGATGAACCCAATAGTCTGGTTATCATAGAGTGGGCAAGTCGGGCGCAAGGCTATCTTACCCCGCCGCAACTGGTGATTGACATCAAGCGTTTAGATGATGACAAACGAGAAGTGACCCTGAGTTTTGCAAAATAATCGTATTCAAAAATTATCCGCTTTGCTAATCAATCAAATCGCAGCAGGCGAAGTAGTGACGCGCCCTGCATCAGTGGTAAAAGAACTGATTGAAAATGCCATTGATGCGCAGGCTACCCAAATTCGTATCGATATTGAACAAGGCGGATTGGGCTTGATTCAAGTCACCGACAATGGTCATGGCATTCACCCCGATGATATGACCCTTGCGATCACACGCCATGCGACCAGCAAACTTGCAGACGTGGCTCAACTTATGGGCATTAATAGCTTGGGGTTTCGTGGCGAAGCGCTTGCCAGTATTGCAGCAGTATCACACCTCACTTTGACTAGCAGTCATGATGACACAGGCATTGGTCAGCAGCTGACCGTAAGTGGCAGTGAGGTAAGCCAAGCCACGCTGCGCCCCATAGTAAAACAGCGCGGCACTACCGTGACAGTGCGCGATTTATATTATAATGTTCCCGCTAGACGCGCCAACCTAAAAAGCATCGCCACCGAGTTTTCTCATATTGAACAAATCGTTCAGCGCCTGGCGATTAGTTTTGCCGATGTCACAATCTTGCTTTATCACCAAGATAAACCACGGCTGCAGCTAGGGCATAGCTTACCTGCTGCCCCGTCAGCAACCTCTCAGCCAGATGTCTTGTTAACGCGGCTAGAACAAGCGCTTAACCTACCGCTAACCAGCATGGCAGTGCCGTTTTTTTTGTCCCTAGAAGGGCTGTTAGATAGCAGAGCGCAGCAAACTTTGCCGCATCTGTCACCGCAAGTGCACGGCTGGTTATTTGTGCACCATACTATAAATCTACCAAAACTCATCTATATTAATCAGCGCTTGGTCACCGATTTTACCATTGGGCAGGCTTTGCAAAAAGTGGCACGGCAGTTGGGTCTGGGGCAAGCAGGCGCCGCGCATCTTGGTTATGCGCTATTTTTTGTGTTGCCCAGTGCATGGGTGAATGTCAATATTCACCCCAGTAAGCAGCAAGTAAAAATTCAGCCACTCAGCAATATTTTGGCATGGCTAAGCCAGCATGTTTATCAGCAGCTACAGCCACGAGTGGGGCAAATTACTGTGATGGTTGATGACACGTCTGACAACACATTTGCCAATACGTCGATCAATAGGAAAGTGCCCAAAGCTAGTAGCAGCCAGCAAGGCGCATCTTTAGCAGGCGTGGCGACAGTTGCTACAAACCTAGCGGCTACAAACACCGCGGCTAGGGCTAACTTAAAAAGCCACCCCCATAACCATAGCCTTGCCCAACAGGTAAATGCGCCTGCGCTTGATTATCAGCTGTCATCTTCAGTGCTTAACACGTCTGTGCCCGCCAATACCGTCTTGCAGCCACCATTGCAGGTACTGGGCATTAGCCAGCAAGCGGATCAACATTATGCGCTTGTGTTTTGGCAAAATGAATTTTATGTATTGCCATTAGCGGATTTAGCATTGCCTGCGCTGACGGTAGATATAGTGCAGCACCATTTGAACCAATCGGATGCTAATGCGCAGTTGGCTAATCAACACGGCATCAGCCAAGATCGTTTGGTACAATGGCTGCTTTCTTCAAAGAATTTTTAAAAATATCGGCGCCCCATGAATCACACTAAAAAACCGCAAGTTATTTGTCTTATTGCCCCCACCGCGAGCGGCAAAACCGCGTTGGCTTATCAACTGTATGATACAGGGCGCTACGCACTGATTTCTGTGGATTCCGCACTGATTTATCGTGACATGAATATAGGCACTGCCAAGCCCAGCGCTGAGGAACTACTGCGCTATCCGCATGCGTTGGTAGATATTATTGATCCCGACCAAAGTTATAGCGTGGCGCAATTTGTGAATGATGTAGAGGAACAAATTAAGCTTGCCCACGACCAAGGCAAAACCCCTGTATTGGTGGGGGGCACCTTGATGTATTACATGGCGCTACTAGAAGGGATTAATGACATCCCTGCCACCTTGCCACAAACGCGCGCGCGTGTCAGCAAAATGATTGCTGATCAAGGCATCAATGAAGTTTATGCCTATCTACACCAAGTTGATCCAACACTGGCAAAACGTCTACAGCCCAACGACAGCCAGCGCATAGGGCGGGCGGTAGAAATTTTTTTACAAACAGGGCAGCCGTTAAGCATGTGGCAGCAGCAGCCAACCTTGGCATTGGCAAATAACCCAAGCCAACACTGGCAGATTTTGGCAATCATGCCTGATCGGCAATGGCTACACGAGCGTATTGCCATGCGCCTAGATTTGATGTGGCAGCAAGGCTTTATTGAAGAAGTCATCGCCTTACAACAAAAATACACCCTTCATGCCAATCTTCCCGCTATGCGCTGTGTGGGCTATCGACAAGTTTGGGAATTTTTAGAAAAAATCAACGCGAAAACCGCCATGACGCCCAACACTGACCCAAATAATCTGCAAAATAATCCCTCACGTTTTTTACTAAACATGCACAGCCCAGTAATGCAAGATGATAGACAAACCATGAGAAATGAGGCATTATATGCCACAAGGCAGTTAGCAAAACGCCAATATACATGGATGCGAAAACTCATCAGTACGCCACACCTAGCCGCGCGTTTTGACATACAACCTTTAACGACTATTCAACAAGCCAAGCAATTGCTTATAAAAACTATTTAAAATGAGCAACCCTCAGCATAATATGCCAGAGTAGTCAATGACTTGCATTAATTTGTCAAACTTTATCATTGTGTACACCACGTAAATAATGACAATGATAAATATAAAATCATTTACAAATATAATAATTTAAACTAACCTTTATGTTATTTCTGGGAGAAGCATCATGTCTAAAGGTCAAACGCTACAAGATCCGTTTTTAAACTCACTTCGTAAAGACCGTATTCCGGTTTCTATATTCTTGGTAAACGGCATCAAATTACAAGGTCAAATTGAGTCATTTGACCAATACGTGGTACTACTAAAAAACACCGTCAGCCAGATGGTATACAAACACGCCATTTCTACGGTTGTGCCAGCGCGTAACCCACGTTCTGCCACCACTATGCCAGGTGCTAGCGGCTTTGGACAAACTGCCCCCATGGGCTTTGGTCAAAGCAGTGGGTTTGACCAGCCAAGCTATGGCGCCAATCGTAGCGGTGGTTTTGCTAATCGTGGAGCATTTGGGGCAGATCGTGGCGGCTTTGCCGATCGCGGTTTTGATGCAGGCTATGACAATGAACAACGTGGTTATCCCCAAGAGCGCGGCGGCTTTGCTAGCGCGCCTTATGAGCGTACCAACTTTAATGACCGTGGTTTTGATAACGGCTATGATGCCCAAAACTTTGAGCCATCTAAAGAAGAGCCAGGCTTTGATGATGACAGCGCTAGTGATAACGATGAAAAATACTAACCGCTAAGCGCGAGCGTGATGCGCCGCTTGGTCATAACAAGGCGAATGTCACTGTGATATTCGCCTTTTTCCATTTTTCCTACTTACATAACTGTTATACGGGGTGGGCTAAAATGTGATTAAAATAGGAATATCGCTGCTTTTACGGTGAAACCCGTATCAAATTGCGGTATGATAACACCTAGCCAATAGCGAATTTTTAATTAAAAACAAGTGTCTGTGATAGACCTTTAGCACCACAGTTTGGTGGCTAAAGGCAGGTTTAGGGGAGTAATTTTGGAAACGTTTGTTGATTATTTAACGCACGCAAAAGAGGCTATCAAAACTGAGCAAAAAGCCTTGGAGTTATTAATTGCCCAGCTAGACCAACGCTTTGTTACCGCCTGTCAGTTGATAGAAAATTGTCAAGGACGTGTGGTAGTTACGGGCATGGGAAAGTCAGGATTGATTGGTAGAAAAATCGCAGCAACATTTGCCTCTACAGGTACGCCTGCTTTTTTTATGCACCCAGGTGAGGCAGGGCATGGCGATTTGGGCATGCTCGTAAAAGGCGATGTGCTGCTGGGCATCTCCAACTCAGGTGAATCAGATGAGATTCGGATGCTATTACCTGTGGTCAAGCAGTTGGGCATTCCGCTGATCAGTATAAGCCGTGATGGGCGTGGTATGTTACCAAAATCGGCGGATGTGGCATTGACCTTGGGCGCATCAGAAGAGGCATGCCCACTGGGTTTGGCGCCAACATCGAGTACCACTGCAACCTTAGCGTTGGGTGATGCGCTGGCGGTGGCATTGGTGCATAGCAAACATTTTACCTCCGAAGATTTTGCCTTATCACACCCTGCAGGCGCGTTAGGACGCAAATTACTAACCCAAGTCAAAGATTTGATGCACATGGACAATTTACCCGTGGTCAACGAGCATGCCACCCTAAATGAGGCATTATTTAGTATGACAGGTGGCAGATTGGGTATGACAGTGGTGACCAACCAGCACCAGCAAGTGGTGGGGGTCTTTACCGATGGTGATTTACGCCGTAGTCTTGCGCGCCAGCAAGCCCTGAATACCCCAATCTATGAGGTGATGTCAACCAATCCAAAAACCGTGCAGCCGCATATGCGTGCCTCTGATGCCCTAACGTTTATGAATGCGCAAAAAATTAATCAAGTGTTGATCATCAATGATGACCAATCATTAGCAGGTATTTTAACCTTGCATGAACTACTGCATGCGGGCGTCAGTTAAGGCGCGGCTATTTGGCTAATTGTCTCGTGATACGGTCTGTGTTCTCAATATTTTGGAGGAAAAAACCATGCAAAGCCTGATAAATAAAGCAAAAAATGTCAAACTTCTGGTGATGGACGTAGATGGAGTGCTATCAAATGGGCACATCATCTATGATGCCAACGGGGTAGAAACCAAGCAGTTTAATGTGCAAGATGGCTTTGGCATTCAGCGTTTACACCAAGCGGGCATTCAAACCGCCATTATTACAGGGCGCAGCAGTAGCATCGTGAGTCATCGTGCCAAAGAGCTAAAAATCACCCATCTTGTACAGGGGCGTGAAGATAAATTGACCGCGCTCAATGAACTACTCGCCTCGGTGGGTTTTAGCTTAGCAGATTGTGCCTATATTGGTGATGATTGGCCTGATATTAAAGCGCTGCAATCAGTGGGTTTTGCTGTCACTGTGCCCAACGCCAATGGTGAGGTAATCAAACGTGTGGATATGGTCACTACCCGCGCAGGCGGGCAAGGGGCAGTGAGAGAAGTGTGTGATCTGATTTTAAAAGCCACAGGACAGTTTGATACTATCTTGGGTGGCTATGTAATTTAAAGCTCGCTTATATCTGTGTACGACATCAAGGGTTTTAGCCGAGACAGAATGTGTGAAATTACCATCACAATGCAATAACAATTGGGTGTGACAGTGTCAACAAAATTTCTTTTTATACTGGGAATTATTTTTATCATGGTAGCGGCGTACTTCTATGCCCAAAATGACGCGCGCTTAACCCAAATATCGCTGAAGCCTTCGGATATAGACTACCAAGCCACGCAGGTCAAAGCCTTGCAGACCAGCGACAAAGGTGCCATCGGTTATCAATTAACCGCAGATAAAGTCACTCATTACCAAAATGCCAACACGGCAATATTAACCAACCCGCGTATTACCTTGAATTCTGAAGCCGCCAGCGACATCAACTTGGTAGCTGCACAGGCACAGATAGACCAAACCACCCAAATGGCAAAACTAACGGGTGGTTTTGTATTAACCAGTACGCCACAGGCAAATAATAGCCAAGGTATTAGCAAACTACCTATCGAGATTCGTGGGCAAGATTTGGTAGGTGATTTGGTAAAAAAACACGTTCAGTCCCAACAGCCTTTGGTCTTTACCCAAGGCAATAACCGTTTTGAATCCAAAAGTTTTGTGGGCAACCTTATCGATGGTGACTATGGTTTTGAACAAGTGAGCGTGGTACTACAGCCAGCCCCTTGACCTAGTGCCAAATACGCAGGGATTATTTTCGCCAAAATTTTATGGCTATTTTTATTAACTAAAAGACAAACTAGGGTTTATCATGAGTGTTGTAAACTTTCGACAGCTAGGTATAGTGAGCGCTATTATTGCAGGTTTTGGCTTGGTAATATCCACCACAGCAAATGCCTTGCCTTCAGACGCCAATCAGCCTATTAGATTATTGGCAGATAAAGCCACCTATAGTGAAAAAAGTGGGGTGACGAGCTATGCGGGCAATGTTACCATTACCCAAGGCACGCTAAAAATGGCGGCAGATAATTTAACCGTCAACTTGACACCCACGCGCGCGATTGATAGTGCCGTTGCCACAGGGCGTCCTGCCACCATCCAACAAATTGTGACCACTGAAAAAGGCTTGGCAAAAGGTCAAGCTAACCGCATTGATTACAACGTCAAAACTGGTATTGTGACCCTATCGGGTAATGCAAAACTCACCCAAAACGGTGGCAGTTTTTCAGGCAATGTGATCCATTACAGCCTAAAAGTAGGCGACATTGAAGCCACCGCAGGCAATAGCCAGCGTGTGGAGCTGCTATTTCCGCCTCAGCAAACCAACCGAGTGGGCGTGCGCAACCGCTAATTTGACAAAGCTAATTTGACAAAGCTAATTTGACTAAGATTCACTGCTATCACCCCCAATTGCCCGTATTAACTTTGTAGGATATAACGATGACCGAGCCCAATCAAGCCTTGACTATGCAGCATCTTGCCAAGCGTTATGGAAAACGCTGGGTAGTCAAGGATGTTTCTTTTTCAGTCGCGCAAGGGCAAGTGGTGGGGCTATTAGGGCCAAATGGTGCGGGCAAAACCACTAGTTTTTATATGGTGGTGGGACTGGTCAATATGGATAAAGGGCAGATTCAGCTAGGTCAGCAAAACTTGTCCGCGTTATCCATGCATGAGCGTGCCAAAGCGGGTATTGGCTACTTGCCCCAAGAAGCCTCCATTTTTCGCAAACTGACGGTTGAAGAAAATATTTTGTCCATACTACAAATGCGGACAGACCTTGATAAAAAGCAGCAGTTGCAGCAGCTTGAGCAACTCATTGGCGAGTTTAATCTGCATACCGTTGTCAGACTGCCCGGCTCTGTGTTCAGCCCCTATACTTCCATTACCACCAATCTGTTGTTCTTCGACAACACAAAGCCGACAACGGAAACTTGGTTCTACAGAGTGGATATTCCGTCCGACAGAAAGCACTTCTCCAAGACGAAGCCCATGGAGCTGAAACATTTTGATGATTGCATTGCCTGGTGGAATGACCGAAAGGAAATTCCAGATGGCGAAAACTTCAAGGCGCAGAAGTTTACCGCAGAGTATCTGCTGAACGAACAGGGCTGTAACATCGATCTGTGCGGTTATCCCCATGAGGAAGAAGAAATCCTTGATCCGCTGGATACCATCCGAGAGTATCAGGAGAGAAGAACCACCCTCAATGCGGAAATCGACAAGGTGCTGGCGGAACTGGAAGCCCTGCTGCGCGCGCACGCCATCCGCAAGCGCCTGGCCCGGGGCGACGTGCTGTTCACCTACGAGATCGGAAGAGCACACGTCT
>CALAPG010000140.1 GCA_937889485.1 uncultured Moraxella sp.
CGTTCGTTCCCCTGTTTTCAGAAAGCCGCCCGCTTTTAAGCCGTTTTTAAACTCATTTTGCGCCGTTTTATTGGCATCAATCTGAAATCCCGCTGAGCCTTTAGTCTTGCCATCAACGGTAAAGGTTGAATCCAATGCTAACGTGGACAACTCAGTAAAACGCACCATGCCAAGGCGTGGATTTAATTCGTAATGCGTTGGATCTACCGTCGCACCCTTGCTGTCTTTTAAGGTAAAGTTGGCAGTATCAATGTCATCGTTGGCAAGGTCAATCCAGCCCAGTTTGACCTTGTGAGACTCATCGGCAAATGTCACAGGCGCGGTGGTCAAATCAACCGCTTCACCCATCAGTGCGCGTGCCAAGCCAAATTTATCAAAAGTATTAAATTTTAAGCTAATCGTGGTCGGTTCTGGGGTGATTTCGCTGTCAATCGGTTGACCATAGTCGGCACGACCTGTACTAGGTAGCGTATCTTCTTTGACTTTCGCGTCAGTCTTTAACTCAGTCACGTTGCCGAGTGGCTGAAACGCATCATTACTGCCATATTTACGACCCAGTAAGTCACCCGAGTATTTTTTACCATGTAATGCCATAGGATTTATTCCTTGTGGTTGTTAAAATTAAATTGTTAGTCAAAATCAGTTGCATACGTCGCCACGGTCGTGACATAGCGTAAGCTAAAATAACCAAATCCGTTTTTGTACTGTACAGGCAGTGGGTTACGTTGCTCAAAGGGTGATAGCGTTAAGGTACGACCATCTTTGGCAGGCTCAAAGCCATTCATACATTTGCCAATGCGTGCCAACACCTTTCCCACAGACATGCCAGACAAGCCCCGAAAGTTATATTTTTTGACGGTATAGACAAGGCTAAAGCCGATTTGTTCTTCTTGCTCAGAGCCGTCATCATTGGACTCTAGCGGTGTCAAGTTATCAAACACCACATACAGACAGCCATCGAGCGGCAACCGTTTGGACACGCCATCAGTAGATGGTAATAGGTCATCAATGTTGTCGCATTCTTTGATAGTCTTGACCGTGCCATTCTCAACCAGTTTTTGCAGACGCTCTATCATCTTGGGATAGCAAGCAAACATATCCTCATGATAAAGCGGTAAGCTGCTGTCACTCATAAATCACCCGCCAAATAACCCACAATCAAATCATTAATATCAAACTGGTCTTGCTGTGACAGCCCAAGCCACGGACGGGCGACCATTTTAGTATTGCCATTGGCTTTTTTAGTCCCTGTTTGGTGGTACTTGCCATACGGTCTATCAGTACCAACCACCACGCTGTCACTAGTCGCGTGAAACGTGATAGAGCGGATTAGGTCGCCACTATCCACCAAGATATTGCTGCGCCCGTTTTTTGCCTTGACGGTTGACGGCATTAACACCGCCCATGACACGCCATTGGGTGACTGCTTATCGGCAAAACGTTGTCGGGTTGAGCCTTCTAGTACCGAGCCAATCGCTTGCATCAATGGCGTTAAATTACCGTTTAATCGCTGTTGCAGGGCTGTTAAATGCTCATTTAATGCAGGGATATCATGAGTAATGTCTATTTGCATTAGATTTTCCACATATTGGGTGTGGGGTTTGCCATTACTGCAATACCGCTATTGATGCCATCGGTGTTGCCGTTTTTGTCATCAATGCCTGTGAGCATGGCAGGGTTTTTTTGCACCCGCTCAAACCACTTAATTGCTTCATCATAGCGTTTTTGTACTTCGCTGGTGACTTGGTCGTCGTGTAGGTACCAGCGGGCAATATCACAGGTTTTTGACTGCAATGCTTCAGGGACAGTCGCGCTCGCTATGTAGAGTAGCTCACCGCCCAGACTACGCTTGACCAACCCCACGGCATTAAGATAAGACTCGACCACGCCTTCAGCATCACGAATAGCCATATTGACCACAGCGACATCGATGTCGGCGTAGTTCTCACGGTCGGTCAACTCAGCAAGCTCGTTGTCTTTGTTAAAGCGGGTGATTAAGTCGTTTAGCGTAATCATTTTTTACCTTAAAACGTTTCTGGTTGGGCAATACCACGCACCAACGCCATTAAGCCTGTTTGTAAGTCAGTTTTACCAATGCTAATCCAACGCTTGTCTAAGCCGTCAGCATTTATCAGTTTTTCGACCAATTCACCCAATTCAACGCCTTTTGCCTTAACTTCATTCATCAAGTCAATTTCGGCTTGTTGTCCGT